>JAZUHR010000300.1:0-5550 GCA_045641825.1 Lachnospiraceae bacterium | reverse complement strand
TTTTTAAAAAAGCTATGATTGATATTTTTTTCATTTTCTCTTATTTCCCTTTCTCGCTTGGGCAGAAGGGATTTTATCAAAGTTTTATAAAAAAATCAATGTTGGAGTGAAAGTTAAGGAAAAATATGATATAATGAAATGCACGCTCTATGGGAAGAGCTTTATGTGTATAGGGAAAAGGAGACGGTGGTCTCCGCTTTTCACGTCATTCAAAAAAGGAGAAAATATGGCAAAACGTGTATTTATGATAGTTCTGGACAGTGTGGGTATCGGCGAGATGCCTGATGCGGCACTTTGGGGTGACGAGGGCTCCAATACCATGCTTTCCTGCTCCAAGGATCCTAATTTCTGTCTGCCCAATGCAGAGAGATACGGTCTTTTCAAGCTGCCGGGCATCGAAGCCTGCGCAGGTATCAATATCCCTGCGGATTTTAATTTTAACGATCCTTCTTTTAAAAACAGTGCCATCGCCCGTATGGCGGAGGCCTCCAAGGGTAAGGACACTACTACAGGCCACTGGGAGATGGTGGGAATTATTTCGGAAAATCCCATGCCGACCTTCCCTAATGGCTTTCCACAGGAGCTTCTGGATGAGTTTTCCAAGAGAACAGGCCGTCCTGTAATCTGCAATAAGCCTTATTCAGGCACAGATGTTATCAGGGATTACGGCCGCGAGGCTTGTGCTACGGGAGCGCTTATTGTCTACACTTCAGCCGACTCTGTTTTTCAGATTGCGGCTCATGAGAGCATTGTGCCTGTAGAGGAATTATACAGATACTGTGAGATTGCCCGTGAACTTTGCGTAGGCGATTGGGGCGTTGGCCGCGTTATCGCCAGACCTTTCGAGGGAGATTGGCCTTTTACCCGTACTCCGAGACGCCACGATTTTTCACTGGTGCCTCCGAAAAAGACGGTTTTAAACTACCTGCAGGAGGCCGGAAAAGACGTATGGGGTGTAGGTAAAATCAACGATATTTTCGCAGGCAGCGGTATTACCAAACTGGTGCGTACCGTGAATAATCCTGACGGTATCGAGAAGACACTGGCCTGGATGGATGAGAACTTCGACGGCCTCTGCTTCGTAAATCTGGTGGATACCGATATGATTTACGGCCACAGAAATGACGTGCCCGGCTACGCCAAGGCCCTCAGCTACTTCGACAGCAAGCTCCCTGAGATTACTGCCAAGCTGAGACCTGACGATATCCTTATTATAACAGCGGATCACGGCTGTGACCCCGGCACCCCATCCACAGACCATTCCAGAGAGTATGTGGGCATGGTGGCTATCGGTGACGGCATCAAGGACGGCGTGAACCTGGGCACCCGCGAAACCTTCGCAGGTATCGGTGCTACCATCCTGGAATATCTGGGAGTGGGGGGTGACGTCCCCGGCACTTCCTTCCTTAAGGAAATTATGAAGTAATAGGGCGAAGCCTGCCGGCATAGGAAGCAATTCATAAAAAAATACTTGACTATCGTTTCAAAGCGTGTTATATTCATACGGCTATGGAAGCGATAGTCTTTTTTTTTGTCGCGGGAAACAGCGACCTGCGATATGAAAGACACAACAAAATTTGACTACGGAGGTGGAAGAAGTCATGCGAGTTAAAATTACATTGGCTTGTACAGAGTGCAAACAGCGTAACTACAACACAACCAAGGACAAGAAGGAACATCCTGACAGGATGGAAACCAGCAAGTACTGCAGATTCTGCAAGAAGCACACAACACACAAAGAAACAAAATAATGCTTGATTGAGACAGAAAAGGAGACACTATGGCAGAAGAAGTATCTACCAAAGAAAAAGGTCGTGTCAGCCTCTGGTGGAAGGGACTCAAGTCAGAGTTTAAGAAGGTTATCTGGCCTGACAAAGAGACCGTTGCCAAGCAGACAGCAGCTGTTATCGTCATTACCGTTGTTTTGGGAGCAATCATTTCATTACTTGATACAGGCGTTAAGTTCCTGATCAATCTGATTATCTGATTCGTTTTTGTGCGGAGGATTTTATGGCAGAGGCTAGATGGTACATTGTTCATACCTATTCAGGATATGAGAACAAGGTTAAAGACAATATTGACATGACAGTCAAGAACAGAGGCCTTGATGACAGAATCATCAGGACCGAAGTGCCTATGGAAAAGGCAATAGAGGTCAAGGACGGCGTTAAAAAGACTGTAGACCGTAAGGTATTTCCGGGTTACGTACTTATCTACATGGTACTTGATGAAGAGACATGGTACGTTGTCAGAAATACAAGAGGTGTTACAGGATTTGTAGGCCCCGGGTCTGAGCCTGTTCCGCTTTCTGACGAGGAAGTCAGAAATATCGGTCTTGACAGAGAGAAAGAAGCTACTGTTGAGATTGATTTCCAGGTAGGCGATACAGTCACCATTATTGAAGGCAATCTGGAGGGCAAGTCCGGCATCGTTAAGCAGATTGATCTTCACAAGCAGACTGTTATTATCAGCGTTGAAATGTTTGGACGTGAGACACCTACAGAGTTAGGATTCACAGCAGTCAAGGCTGAAAAATTTTAAGGCAAGACCTTAATTGTAATTTAGAAGTACTACGGTACTTCCGTGGGAGGAAGGGCAAAGAGCCCACTCCGATATCACCACATTTAGGAGGAATTTTAAAATGGCAAAGAAAGTTGAAGGTTACATCAAGTTACAGATCCCTGCTGCAAAGGCAACACCTGCACCACCTGTTGGTCCTGCACTTGGTCAGCACGGCGTTAACATCCCTGCTTTCACAAAGGAATTCAATGCGAGAACACAGGGTCAGGAAGGTATGATCATTCCTGTTGTAATCACAGTTTACTCAGACAGAAGCTTTTCATTCATCACAAAGACACCGCCAGCAGCTGTTCTTTTAAAGAAGGCTTGCAATCTTCAGTCAGCATCCGGCACACCTAACAAGAACAAGGTTGCTAAGATTAAGAAGTCTGAAGTTCAGAAGATCGCTGAGCTCAAGATGCCAGATCTTAACGCAGGTTCTATCGAAGCAGCTATCAGCATGATCGCTGGTACAGCTCGTTCAATGGGTATCGAAGTAGTAGAAGATTAATTATTAGGTGGGAGGACGGAGAGTCCGCAAATACCACAGGAGGTTTAATAATGAAAAGAGGAAAAAATTATAAGAATGCAGTAGCTAGTTACGATAAGTCTCAGCAGTACGATGTTGCAGAGGCAGTAGCTATTGTTAAGAAAAATGCAAGTGCAAAGTTCGATGAGACAGTAGAAGCTCACGTTAGACTTGGCGTTGACGGCCGTCATGCTGATCAGCAGGTTCGTGGTGCAGTTGTTCTCCCTCACGGTACAGGTAAGACCGTTAAGGTTCTCGTATTCGCAAAGGGCGACAAGATCAACGAGGCTGAGGCTGCAGGCGCTGACTACGTTGGTGGCGATGAGCTCATCCCAAGAATCCAGAACGATGGCTGGCTTGATTTCGATGTAGTAGTAGCTACACCTGACATGATGGGCGTTGTTGGTCGTCTTGGTAAGGTTCTCGGTCCTAAGGGCCTCATGCCAAACCCTAAGGCTGGTACAGTTACAATGAACGTTGCACAGGCAATCGCTGATATTAAAGCAGGTAAGGTTGAGTATAGACTTGATAAGGCTAACATCATCCACGTACCTGTTGGTAAGGTTTCCTTCACAGAGGAACAGCTCGCTGACAACTTCCAGGCACTTATGGGTGCAATCATTAAGGCTAAGCCTGCTACAGCAAAGGGTCAGTACCTGAAGAGCGTTACAATCGCTTCTACAATGGGCCCTGGCGTTAAGGTTAACGGCGCTAAGCTTAGCTAATAAGTGATTTTTGAAATTACTTATAAAAATGGTTGACAAACCAATAAATTTGTATTAAAATCTTCGACGTTTGGTGCCCAAAAGGCACCGAACGCCTAAAGATAATGACCGAAGACAGCTGGTGTGCTAAGCACATAAGAGGAGTAATCCCGCCCGCCGAGGGAATTAACAGATTGAACATTTCAACTGCTTTTTCCGTTTCGGTAAAGCAGGTTTTTTATTTTAAGAATCTGCACTATCATGAGGCTTCCTCATGATCCAAATCTATAAGGAGGTGCATTCAAATGGCAAAAGTTGAAATCAAGGCTCCCATCATTGATGAGATCAAGGCTTCTGTAGAGAAGGCCAGCTCTTGTGTACTTGTACAGTACTCCGGTATCACAGTTGCTGATGACACAAAGCTTCGTAAGGAGCTTCGTGAGGCAGGTGTTGTTTACAAGGTATATAAGAACACATATCTCAAGAGAGCATTTGAGGGTTCCGACTTCGCTCAGCTTGACGATTTACTCGAGGGCACTACAGCAGTTGCTTTCGGTTTCGAGGATTCTACTGCTCCTGCAAGAATCATCGCTAAGTACGCAGAGAAGATTGAGCCCCTTCAGTTCAAGGGTGGCGTTGTAGAAGGTACATTCTATGATGCAAAGGCTATGGAGAAGATCGCAAAGATCCCTTCCAGAAACGAGCTTATTTCCAAGCTCCTTGGCTCCCTTCAGTCCCCTATCACAAACTTTGCAAGAGTTCTCAAGCAGATTGCAGAGAAGAATGGCGGCGAGGCAGCATAAGTTTTATCGATATCTCGATAAGATTTGTACAAAATACAAGTGCATAGCACTTACGATTTGATTTGTCTCGACAGGAGATGAATCGCACTAATTGATTAAAATCCAATAGGAGGAATTAAAAATGACAACACAGGAATTCATCGATGCCATTAAGGGCATGACAGTATTAGAGTTAAACGACCTCGTTAAGGCTTGCGAGGAAGAGTTCGGCGTATCTGCAGCAGCAGGCGTTGTAGTAGCAGCAGCTGGTCCTGCAGAGGCAGCTGAGGAGAAGACAGAGTTCGACGTAGAGCTTACAGAGGTTGGCGCTGAGAAGATCAAGGTTATCAAGGTTGTTCGTGAGATCACAGGTCTTGGTCTTGGTGAGGCAAAGGCTGCTGTTGAGGCTGCTCCAAAGGTTATCAAGGAAGCTGCTTCTAAGGCTGACGCTGAGGACATCAAGAAGAAGCTCGAGGAAGTTGGCGCTAAGGTTACTCTTAAGTAATTTTCGCTTTTCAATTGATGCACACCAAGGACTTCGGAAAGTTCGCTTTCCGAAGTCCTTTTTGTTTGCGCTCCGCTCGTGAAAACTGTGTACGCTCCTATCCTTCCCCCGCGCCATCTCTATTCGTATGTTGTTTGATTTGTAATACAGCTGTGCCTTTTATTTTGTAGTCCGCCCAATCTGCGAAAGTATCCTGTCTTCGGACTCCGTTATGCTCGCACAGTACCACCATGGCCTCAGAAGCTATTCGACTCAAACTCGGCCTTCGGCCTCAGACAGTGAGTCTCATAACGCTTCTTTCAGCCGGTGCTAACTAGTGCTCGCACAAAGTCGCCCTTAGCCAGCAACTTTCTCCGATTGGTAGATACATTAGCACAAATCCCACAGCTGCAGTCAGGGGCTTTGGGGACTCATAGCAGATGCCGCGGGAGCAGGAATCGTCCCGTCCACAGACTTTCCTTCGCTCCGCTT
>JAZUHR010000299.1:0-4080 GCA_045641825.1 Lachnospiraceae bacterium | reverse complement strand
CTCGGCGGAGAGACGCACAGAAAACAGTTTCGAGATTATTGGCAGCGGCTACTCCTTCGCTCAGGGACTGGCTGTCCGGAAAAACGGCAATGTCTACTGGTGCGACAAGAAGGCCAAGACGATATACTGCTATGAGAAGGCAAGAGACCTGGTATATCCGGTACTGGATATTCACTATGTACCGGCGGCTCTGGCTTTTGACAGTGAGGACCATCTGATAGTCAGCGTGGACTTCCAGGAGCTTCAGGAAAAGGCCGGCACCAATCACTTCGGAGACAAGGAGTGGGAGGTGTATCACCCATTTTTCTCCTGGTTCAAACGACGCGGTGAAAAGGCCTACAGCGTAGACCCGGATCACCCCTATATATCTATGGTGGCTCTGGAAAAGGTGGAGGCTGTCGGTATCAAGGACCTGGAAAAATACACAGTCATCCGCTGCGGCGAGCTGGATTATCCCGGTACCTACTATGATATGATTGAGAAAAAGCTGGACTTCTACTACCCTGCATTAGACGGCAGGACACTGCTTGAGGGCACCAAGGATATAGCGAGAGCGGTCGTTCTCAACAGCTATAAGCCCGGTGAAAAGGGGCTGGTGACCAATGATTTCCTGCGTAAGAGCTACGAGTATAAGGTAGAGGCAGGCGGTAATTTTTCACAGGGAGAGCTGGTAGCGGGACGCGGCATGTTCGGCGCGGAAGCAGATGCCGACGGTATCGTATGGACTGTGGAAGACCGCATCTACGGCTTTAGGGACGGAGTAGAGGTGGCTGTCCTGGAAAAACCATGGGATGCCTACGCCCTTAAGTTCTGCGAGGGACGCATGTATGTAGTGGGACGCGGCAGCGTATATAGACTTTTGAAGAGATAGGCATGAGAGAAAAAGAAGAGGACGTTTAGTTATGATAAAGACAGTTGCTATATTAGGTGCCGGTGCAGTGGGTTCATATCTTATGTGGGGCCTCACCGGAAAGGAAGGCCTGGAGCTCTCCATAGTGGCAGAGGGTGACAGAAGAAAAAGATTCGAGACAGAGGGTTTTGTGATAAACGGTAAGACCTACAGACCTCCGGTCAAGAGCCCGGAGGAAGCGCACAATGTAGACCTCTTGATCGTGGCTACCAAGTACAATTCCCTGAGGGCAGCGCTCCCGGACATTGCCAAGGTGGTGGGCGAAAACACCAACGTTATGAGCCTTATGAACGGTGTGGACAGCGAGGAGATAATCTCGGAGGTCGTTCCACCGGAGAAAATGATATATTCGGTAATCAAGGTGGCTTCGGAGCGCGTGGGCAACACTGTGAAATTCGATCCCGAGACTACCGTGGGCATGATTTACGGTGAAAAGGACGGCTCTATCAGCCGCAGAATAATGGATCTGGACGAGCTTTTCAATGGGACCGGTCTGCACTACAGAGCGACCACTGAGGTCATCAACGAGATATGGAGCAAATTCCGTCTGAACGTCCCCAACAATCAGGTACAGGCTATGCTGAGCGTAGGCGTAGGCGCCTACAGGGACAGTGAACATGTTCATTTTCTCCAGCAGGCTGTGCTGTCCGAGGTGGATGCCATCGCACTGGCCAAGGGCGTGGACTTCAGCAAGTCAGCCAAGTCCTCCACCTTCGGCAGCAAGGTAAAGGACAGAGCCAGATACTCCACCCTCCAGGACCTGGACGCCAAGCGCCATACGGAGGTGGATATGTTCTCCGGCGCCATCATCAGAATGGGCCGTGAGCTGGGAATCCCTACACCCTACAATGAATTCGTTTTCCACATGATTAAAGCTCTGGAGGAAAAGAACGACGGAAAATTTGATTACGAATAAGGACGCGGAAATGCAAGGGCTCCGGCTACCATAATATGGTGGCCGGGGCTTTTTGTTTTTCTTTAATTTATTGTTCATTTCCGCTTTATACATTTAGTTGAGCTATCTGTTATAATGCGAAAGTGTGGAGTTATATTGCTACTAGTTGGCCTTATTGGCTATATAATACGATCATGAATAATTCAGAAATACTGGATGGTTATGGTCTTCTTTTTATTCTAATATCAATTAAATACTACTTGTAAAATAGAAATCGGAGGGTGAAGTTGTGAAGAAAAGATATTACGCTCATTGTTATCGTGATGAATATCGTGTTTTGGAGTATGAAGCCCAAAAATAATGCTTTGTAGATTAATTACGGGTCTGCCGATGTTTTTACAGAGGCAGGCTCTTTTTTTACGGGTAAGCTCGCAGAGGGAGGGATAACGTGCTACGGCTGGGAATTGAACCTGAAGTTCAATGACAATTAAATGATAATCAGATATAATTAAATGAGTTTTATGAGTCAGTAGTATATGGTGTACTCATAGGGACCGGCCTCGGAAATGCGGACTGGAACTTTTCTGCACCCCATGGCGCCGGGCGAATAATGAAAAGAGAAGATGTGAAGGCAAGCTTCACTGTTTCAGCTTTCAAAAGTGAAATGAAGGGCATTTACACCAGCTGCATCGGTAAAGATACTCTGGACGAGGCGCCCTTCGCCTACAGAGGCCTAGAGGAAATAGCTGAGGTGATTGCTCCAACAGTGAAAATAGAAAAGGTTCTGAAACCGGTTTACAATTACAAGGCCGGCGGAAATTAACGTGACGGGAGGAAAGGAACATGGCTAAATACAGAGAAACGCCTTGCAAATACTACAATGCTTTTAACGACTGCCAGAAGGGCCGCGAGGCATGTCAGAAGGGCTATTGCCAGAAATGCGACAAATATGAGCCGCGCGCGAAGGTGCGTCATATCAACAAAAAGAAAAAATACAACGAAATGGTGCGCTCTGGCATATAGCCGGAGCGTTATCTCTGTAGAAAATTCAAAAGTAGCATATTAGGCGCTTCTATTACGCTTATACTTATATTTATTTTGAAAAAGAACTTCTTTATAATTGTGTTATAAAGCACAGAAAGAGGTGTGGAGATGAAATTATTATTTAAGCAAAGATTTTTCTCATGGTTTGACAGCTATGATATTTATGACGAATTGGGAAATGTTGTGTATGTCGTAAAGGGGCAGTTATCCTGGGGACATAAGATGATAATTTATGACGCTAACGGAAGGGAAGTCGGCATGGTTGCGCAGAAGATTTTGACCTTCCTTCCCAAATTCGAAATACACAAGAACGGTCAGTATATTGGATGCCTCAACAAGGAATTTTCCTTCTTTGTGCCCCATTACAATCTGGATTACAATGGCTGGCATATTGATGGCTCGTTTATGGAGTGGGATTATCAGGTCCTTGACAGAGGCGGAAGCAATATTGCCAGCGTGAGCAAGGAAATTTTTAACTTTACGGATACCTATGTGCTGAATATCGATAACCCCGATGATGCGCTGGATGTGCTTATGTTTGTGCTGGCTATTGATGCCGAGAAGTGCTCCAGGAATTGAGTGTTATTATACTGAGTGGCGAGGAAGGCGATAGATTATGATGTCCTGTTTGCGGAAAAGAAATGATGACGGGAATGATTTAAAGTGACAGAGAGATTATGTGGATTGAGGAAAATGAAAAGCCTCAGAGAATTTTGACCAAGCTGTTCGTTCATAGTAAGGAAAAGGTCTGGAGATGTAAAGAGTGTGAGATCGTTGTAGTGAAGGAATTGCGGCAATAAAAAGTGGTTGCTGCAAAAAATGCAATGGTCACGCAGCGTAAGGAGTTTATTAAATGGAGTTTTCAGAGATTGGATGTTGTGGATTTATGAGATGTTAGTAGAATGTTGTCTTTTATGTGATGGGCATTTTAAAATTTTTTATGTGACTAAATCAAGAGAACCTTAGCAATATGCGGGTTTGGAATGATTTAGTCTTTTTTTAGGTAACTATTTAGAAAATTTTCAAAATACCTGTTGACAAGCTTAGAGAAAAAGATTACTATTTAGAAAAATATCTAATTAGAAAAAAATCTAAACACTTTAAAGCATATTGTTGGAAAGGAGCGTTATGGCATTTGCAGATACATTTAAAGCTTTATCGGATCCGGTAAGGCGTGACATTTTAACAATGCTGAAGAATGGACGAATGTCTGCTGGTGAAATTGGAAGCC
>JAZUHR010000298.1:0-5437 GCA_045641825.1 Lachnospiraceae bacterium | reverse complement strand
TAACCGTACCTGTTTTCAGGGAATTACCATAGACTACAGAAGATTTCAGTCTGATATGACTATGGAGAATTACAAGGCTGAGTATAATGCCATCAAGCATTATACCCCGGAAATTCCTGTGACTACCAATTTCATGGGATTTTTCATGCAGCTGGATTACAAGTCCTGGGCACCTTTTCTGGACTTTATCTCATGGGATAATTACCCGGCTATTGATACAGACGATGCCAGCGTGGCTATGTGGCATGATTTGATGCGCGGATTAAAAGGCGGGCAGCCCTTCTGGCTTATGGAGCAGACTCCTTCCGTATCCAATTGGAACAGATATTGTGCCCTGAAAAGACCAGGGGAGATGCGCTTACTTTCGTATCAGGCCGTAGCCCATGGTGCGGACACAGTCATGTTTTTCCAGATGAGACGCTCCATAGGCGCCTGTGAGAAATTCCATGGTGCTATCATAGATCATGTAGGTACTGCAGAGACCAGAGTATATAAGGAGGCTGCACTACTGGGAGGTGAACTTAAGAAAATAGGTGACGCCACCCTCTACGCACGCACCAATTCCAAGGCGGCTATTATTTTTGACTGGGAAAACTGGTGGAGTATTTACTATTCAGCAGGGCCTACCACCGAGCTTAACTATATAGACGAGGTAAAGCGCTACTACAAGGGATTTATGGAAAATCATATTCCGATAGACTTTATAGGTCCCGATGACGATTTTTCCAAATATGAAGTGATAGTGGCGCCGGTCCTTCACATGGTGAAGGGAGATTTCCCGGAGCGTATAAGAGAGTACACGGAAAAGGGTGGTAGCTTTGTCACCACATTTTTCTCAGGCTACGTAAATGAAAGCGATCTGGTAGACATAGGTGGCTACCCGGGGAAGCTTAGAGACCTTATGGGCGTTTGGGTAGAGGAAATAGACGCACTTCCGGCTGAAAAGGAAAATCATTTCACCTATGCGGGTAAAGAGTATCCGGCGCGCATTCTGTGTGACCTTATGCACTTAGAGGCAGCGGTTTCCCTGGGCGAGTACCTGGACGATTTTTATGCGGGTATGCCTGCAGTGACCAGTAACAACTGCGTAAACGGTAAGACTTACTATGTGGCTACATCCTCCGACGATGAGTTTTACTATGATTTTGTGAAGAATATAGCCCTTGAAAAAAGGCTCCAGCCTCTGGGCGAGGCAGCCGGAAACGTAGAGCTTACCATAAGAGCCAACGAGGACGGCACCTTCCTTTTCGCCCTGAACCACAGAGGCGGAGACGAGGTAATTAAACTGTATGCGGATACGGTGGATATACTGACCGGTGAAAAATTTACGCGTCTTGAGGACATTCCACTGGGGCATATGGAAGTAAGAATTTTGAGAGTATTGTAGAGAAAACGAACACTCGAAGAGTGTGAGAAAAAGAAGTCGAACGAAGTGAGACTTTAGAAAAAAAGGAGTAAAAAAATGAGCGAAATTAACAACAATGGCAAGAAGGTAAAGGCACATTACACAGGTACATTTAATGACGGAAGCAAGTTCGATTCTTCCTACGACAGAAATGAGCCTCTCGAATTTGTATGCGGAGCCGGTATGATGATTAAGGGCTTTGATGAGGCCGTAAAAACAATGGCAGTGGGCGAGAAGAAAAAGGTGCATCTTATGCCTGAAGAAGCATACGGTATGCCTGAGCCGGAGGCTATTTTTACAGTGGAAATCGCTGATATGCCCGGTGCAGAGAATGTCGAGGCAGGTCAGAGAGTATACCTGCAGGATGAGATGGGACGCCCTTTCCCTGTTATGGTAGCAGAGAAAACAGAGACCACTATCACCTTTGATGCCAACCACGAGATGGCAGGCAAGGAACTCAATTTTGAGATTGAGCTGGTAGAGGTAGAGAAATAAAAGGAGCCTCGCTCCACTCGCAGCTTTGGCTCGCCACCTGCATCCGCAATCGGCGAAGCTTCCGAAACGCTTTGTGGAGTAATCCTTATGCAAGCGGTACGGAACACTCATTCCGTCAGGTTGACCACTCACGGACAGACACTAACAGACACAGCCTGCAAGTTCGGGGCTGGAACCGGAACTTGCCACGCCTGTATCTGTAAGTGCTGTTTTCCTGCTCGGGTCAAACAGCCGAGCCTGAGTATTCCGCCCCTGCTTGCATATTCACACTCTGCGCGGGGCTTATTTGTAAGCTCCACCGCCTGCAGACACACGCGGATACCCCCAAAGGAGCTTCGCTCCGCTTTTTTTATGGCCTGCGATAGCCTCAAGCGGAGCGAAAAAAAAACTTCGGAAGGTGTTCCTTTCCGAAGGTTTTTTCTTACATATTTTCTTTTAATTTATTCAGGAAGTACTGTGCAGGCTCTGACAGCTTCAGTGAGTCGTCATAGGCTGCTACGATCTTTCTGGTAGGTATTTTTTCCTTTGTCTCGATTTTAATGAGGTCGTCGTTGTCACGGCCCTTCAGACAGAAGTCAGGTACGAAGGCGATGCCCAGACCTATGCGGGCCAAATCAATCAGCAGGTCATTACTGGAGAGCTCGATGGAGGGCACCAGGTCGATGGAAGCCTTTCTGAAGAGCTCGTGCAGGAAAATTGAGGTAGTGCTGGTCTTGTCCAGCATGAGAATAGGCATTTCGGAAAGCTTACGAAGGGTAAGCTCCTCATCTTCATAAGGGAAAGCCTTTTTGTTCGCTACGAAAACATCGGAAAACTCAGCGATGGACTGTACCTTCATAGTGTTATTCAGGGTAGGATTCGGGAAGTTGGTGACGATGAGGTCAGCCTTGTTTTCCTCCAGAAGAGCGGCACAGCCTGAGGAAGAGGCATTGATGACCTTGATGTGTACATCGGGATATTTCTGGTGAAAATCATTCAGATAGGGCACCAGGAAGTAACGGCAAATAGTGTCGGAGGCTGCTATTTTAAACTGAACCTCTCCGGTATCCAGAGCTGCTGACAGCTGATTTTCAGCCTTGGTAATCAGGCCGATGGCGGGCTCAATGTGCTTATATAAAAGCTCGCCCTCCTTGGTCAGTGTAACCCGCTTGGTGCTTCTGATGAAAAGTGTCTGGCCCAGACGCTTTTCCAGTACCTTTACCGACTGGCTGACAGCTGACTGTGAGATGAAAAGCTCAGCGGCTGCGTCAGAGAAGGAAAGAGATCTGGCTACGTGATAAAACACTTTGTAGAGTTCGTAATTGATGTCCATTTTTTTCTCCTTTTTCTGAAAAAATGTGTTTAAGGACGTCCCATCGTCCCATATCATAACCCCTGTATAAGCATTTATGATAGATAAAAATATGACTATTAATAGATAAGGCTTTAGATTAGTGCCGATAATAAAACAGTCAAAATTTATTAATTTTCATTATAATACATTTTGTGCTTTAATAAAAGAGAAAAAAATATAAACAGTTACCACGTTTTTGTCTATTCGGCATGGTAACCATAACACCAAAAACTATGAACCTGTAAGGAAAGGGAAAACAATTATGGTAAAGCGTGTTTATTCCGAAAAAAAACCAGCATATGCAGTTCATGCAGCAGAGCTCTTAAACGAAATAAAAGAGTATCTCAACATAAATTCCGTAAGTTCTGTTCGTGAGCTTATCCGTTATGATATCGAGAACATTACAGAGGAGACCTACAAGAAGGCGCTGACAACAGTTTTCTGTGAGCCGCCTGTAGACTACTGCTTCGAGGGCGAATTCCCTGTAGAAGCAAATGACAAGGTTTTCTCAGTAGAATATTTACCGGGCCAGTTCGATCAGAGAGCTGACTCTGCAGTACAGTGCGTGAAGCTTCTCAAGGAGACAGAGGAGCCTGTTATTCTTTCCGCTACTACATACGTTCTTTCCGGCAACATCTCCGATGAGGATTTGGAGCGCATTAAGAAGTACTGTATCAACCCTGTTGATTCCAGAGTTGCAGGTGAGGAAGTACCTGCTACCCTTTCCATGAATTATGATATGCCTGCGGATGTTGCTATCTTCGAGGGCTTCTGCGATATGAACGATGAGAAGCTTTTCGAGCTCTATTCTTCTCTGAATCTGGCTATGACCATGAAGGACTTCCTTCATATCCAGAATTACTTCAAGAACGAGGAGCATCGTGATCCTTCCGTTACAGAAATCCGCGTGCTGGATACATACTGGTCCGATCACTGCAGACATACCACATTCCTTACCGAGCTTACAGGTGTATCCTTTGACGAGGGTAAGTACCAGAAGCCTATCAAGGATTCCTATGACAAGTATATGAAGGCTCGTTCCGTACTTTTCGCAGGCCGCGATGACAAGTACGTAAGCCTTATGGATATTGCTCTTTTCGGTATGAGAGAGCTGAAGGCACAGGGCAAGCTTGAGGATCAGGAAAAGTCCGATGAAAACAATGCTTGCTCCATTGTAGTACCTGTAGAGGTAGACGGCGTTACAGAAGAGTGGCTGGTTTTCTTCAAAAATGAGACTCACAACCATCCTACTGAAATCGAGCCTTTCGGTGGTGCCGCTACATGTCTCGGCGGTGCTATTCGTGACCCGCTGTCAGGCCGTGGCTACGTTTACCAGGCTATGCGTGTAACAGGCGCAGCTGACCCTACACTTGATATTGCAAAGACCTTAAGCGGTAAGCTCCCTCAGAGAAAGATTGTTACAGGGGCAGCTTCCGGTTATTCCTCATACGGTAATCAGATCGGTCTGGCTACCGGTATTGTAGACGAAGTATATCATCCAAATTACGTGGCAAAGCGTCTCGAAATCGGTGCTGTTATGGGCGCTGCGAAGCGTGAGCACGTTATGAGAATGAATTCCGAGCCAGGTGATGTTATCATCCTTATGGGCGGCCGTACAGGTCGTGACGGCTGTGGCGGTGCTACAGGCTCCAGTAAGGCTCATAACAACGATTCCATCAACACCTGCGGTGCTGAGGTTCAGAAGGGTAATGCGCCTACAGAGCGTAAGCTTCAGAGACTTTTCAGAAGACCTGAGGTTACTTCTATCATCAAGAAGTGTAATGACTTCGGTGCAGGCGGCGTTTCCGTTGCTATCGGTGAGCTTGCAGACGGTCTTGTAGTTGATCTGGACCTTGTACCAAAGAAGTACGCAGGACTTGACGGTACTGAGCTCGCTATTTCCGAGTCTCAGGAGAGAATGGCAATCGTTGTTGATGCAAAGGATGTCGACAAGATGCTTGACTATGCTGCATCTGAGAATCTTGAAGCAGTTGCGGTAGCTACAGTTACAGAAGAAAAGAGACTTGTACTCAACTGGAGAGGTAAGTCTATCGTAAATATCAGCAGAGCATTCCTTGTTACCAACGGTGCTCATCAGGAGACCACCGCTCGCGTAGAGATGCCAGCAGAGGATAAGACATTTTTCGATGAGCCCGGTTCCTACAAGGCTTCCACAGTAGAGGCAGTAGCAGGTGACGATGTTA
>JAZUHR010000297.1:0-2894 GCA_045641825.1 Lachnospiraceae bacterium | reverse complement strand
TTACACTTATTCCAAGAGGCTTACACATCCAGAACTATTCATCCCTCTTCAAGGTTAAGGGACTGGGAAATTCCTTCGTAGTAACTATTGCAAGAACAATTTTAGGTACAGCTCTTATGGTAGCCATATCCGGTTTCACAGGATATATCGTTACCAAGCAGCACATGTGGAAGAGAAAGATCTGGTACAGAATGCTGGTTATCACCATGTATTTCAATGCAGGTCTTATCCCATGGTATTTGAATATGATGATGCTGGGACTTACCAATAATTTCTGGGCATATATTATTCCGGGTGCAGTAGCGCCATACAATATTATTCTGGTTAAGACCTATGTCGAGTCCATTTCTCAGGAACTTGAGGAAAGCGCTCTTCTGGACGGAGCGACTACGATGCAGGTATTTACCAAGATTATATGGCCGCTTTCCAAGCCAATCCTTGCAACTATCGCAATTTTCGGTGCTGTAGGTAACTGGAACTCCTTCCAGGATTCCCTTCTTCTTATGAACTCCAAGCCGGAGTTATACACCTTGCAGCACAGACTCTACATTTACCTGAATCAGACTACCGACCTGAGTACTCAGATGGGTACAGGTCTCGAGGGTCATCTGGTAGATGCGCTTTCAAACAGAATCCTTAAGTACACCATTTCCATGGTGACGGTAATACCGGTGCTTTTAGTATATCCATTCATGCAGAGATATTTTGTTAAGGGTATCATGCTGGGAGCAGTTAAGGGTTGATTTATATAAAAACAAAAGAGGAGTATTTTTATGAAAAAGAGAGTTTTGAGCATTCTCCTTGTTATGGCCATGACAGTCGGCATGTTGGCCGGTTGTGGCAGCAAGAAGGATCCTGACAAGAAGGAGATCGTTACACTTACAGTATTCTCCGAGCTTGCCAACTTTGCAGGAATTCAGGGTGGTTGGAGTTCCGTGCTTTTCAGAGAAAAATTCGGAGTTGAGCTCAATATCGTTCCTGAGTCTGAAGGTACATACGAGACCAGAGTAGAGTCAGGTAACCTGGGCGATATCGTTGTTTGGGGTAATGACGGAGATAACTACAAAAAGGCTGTAAGCCTGGGTCTCCTCTATGACTGGGACGAGGATGATCTTATCGGTACTGAAGGCGCCTATATCAAGGAGCATATGGCAAAGGCTCTTCAGAACAATCGTGACGTAAACGGCGGCAAGCTTTATGGTGTTGCCAACGGTGTAGCAGCAGAAGGCGAGAGTGGCAGCGCTCATTCTCAGTTCTTCTATACATGGGATTTGAGATGGGATCTCTACAAGCAGCTGGGCTACCCTGAGATTAAGGATATGGATGACCTATATAATGTACTGGTTGCTATGAAGGAAATCTGTCCAAAGGATGACAACGGCAATGAGACATATGCACTTTCCATGTGGCCTGACTGGGATGGCGATATGGTTATGTATGTAAAGTGTATTGCTACAACATTCTTCGGAATGGATGGTGATACAGGTCTTGGACATTACAATGGCTCCACAGGTGACTTCTACGGTGCACTTGATGACAACAGCCCATACCTTCAGATGCTTAAGTGGACAAACAGACTCTACAGAGCAGGTCTTATTGACCCTAACTCCATGAACCAGACATATGATGATATGGCAGAGAAGCTGGCAGCAGGCGGCGTATTTTTCTCAGTATTTAACTATTCCGGTCGTGATGGCTACAATACAACAGAGCATCTTAATGATGGTAAGATGATGTGGTCTGTATGTCCTACAGAGGCTACAACACCTGTTTACGGTGTGTCTCCTTACGGTTCTAACCACATTTGGTCCATCGGTGCAGATACTCAGTATCCTGAGCTTTGCATGGAAATTATCAACTGGCTTTGCACACCTGAAGGCGCTATGACCATCTGGTATGGTCCTAAGGGTCTTACATGGGACTACGATGCTGATGGTTATATCTACCTTACAGAGCTGGGCGAGCTTACCACAGCAGACAGTAAGTATGATATGTCAAAGGCTGAGTGGGAGTACGATGGTAAGAAGTTCCCTCTTTCCGGTACCTTCAACGATGGTTGCATACAGATTAACAATACTACATGGGAAATTGCCAGCCTGAATCTGGACTCCAAGCACGGCGAGACCTTTGCTAAGGAGACCTGGAAGACACAGCTTCAGAAGGGCTTCACACCTATTCAGCAGGACTGGGTAGATAAGACAGGCTGCCAGACAACTCAGCAGTACTTTGAGAAGACCAACTATGCATTCCTTCCTGCCACAAGAAACTATGTAGCACCTTCTAAGTCCAAGGAGCTTGAGACTGTTTGGAATCAGGTTACAAAGTGCATTACAGAGAACTCCTGGAAGGCTATTTATGCTAAGTCCGAGGCTGAGTATGATTATATCGTAAAGCAGATGATCAAGCAGGCAAATGCTTACGGCTATGATCAGTGCCTGGAATTCTCCAAGAAGACAGCTGCTATTAAGTTCGCAGCACAGATTACTGATTAATATGTAAAAAATTGGCCGGACGCTCTAAAAAAGGGCGTCCGGTTGTGTAAGTTTATAGTGAGTAAAAGCAATATGAAAGATTTTTTCGGAATTGACAGTAAGTTTATAGAGTTTATGAATACATTGGCGGATGTTTTTGTGCTTAATGTATGTTTCCTGATAGGTTGTATTCCCACTGTGACTATCGGCACCCCCATTACGGCAGCGTGTTCCGTAGGTCTCAAGATATATGAAGCCAGGGAAAACCACGTGTGGAAGCAGTTTTTTCTAAGCTATAAGGAAAATCTTAAGCACGGTATTCCGATTACCCTTATAACAGGGGTAATTGTCTATGCCTTATGGCTGGATATGCAATTATTCAACAAGCTGGAAAACAGTCCGATATATTTTCTTAATATTGCT
>JAZUHR010000296.1:0-9960 GCA_045641825.1 Lachnospiraceae bacterium | reverse complement strand
CCGTCCAGGTCAGACTTGAAGGTCTCCCAGTTCCAGTTGCTCTCTACTACCCAGCCAAGCTCAGGAAGGTTGCTGCCTGTGTTCTTGTCTAAGAGCCAGCCGTAGTTGTCTGCACGCATTACACCGTACTCCTTGTAGCCTTCAGCAAAGGTAGGAAGTGCAGGATCTGATGAATGACCTGTAGGTGTGTTCTGAAGGATAATTACAAAATTCTCCCAGTTGTTGTCACCTGCAGTATAGTTTGTGAAATTAACTGTTGTAGAACCGTTTTCAGGTACTGCCCAGATGTCTGAGAATGCAGACCAGAAAGGCTGTGCCAGAGCGCCTATTGTTGTAGGCTCAAATACAAGATAGCTCTTCTCAAGTGTAAGTGTTACATAGAGATCACCATCTACAGCGATATTCTTGTAGGACTGAGTATATGTCTTACCATCAGCTGTGTTAACTACTGCTACTACATCAGCTGTTGAACCGTTGTTTGTAACTGTAAGTGCAACCTTTGCGCCGTCCAGATCAGACTTGAAGGTCTCCCAGTTCCAGTTGCTCTCTACTACCCAGCCAAGCTCAGGAAGGTTGCTGCCTGTATTCTTGTCTAAGAGCCAACCATAGTTGTCAGCACGCATTACACCGTACTCCTTATAGCCTTCAGCGAAGGTAGGAAGTGCAGGATCTGATGAGTGGCCTGTAGGTGTGTTCTGAAGGATTACTACGAAGTTCTCCCAGTTGTTATCACCTGCTGTGAAGTTTGTGAAGTTGATTGTCTTGGAGGTACCTGCAGGTACTGCCCAAATGTCAGAGAATGCTGACCAGAAAGGCTGTGCCAGGGAACCTACTACCTTACCTGCTGCTACGGAAATATCCTTTACGGAAGTAATGTCAACATAAGCATTCTGAGCTGTCAGATAAACACCGATAAGCTCAGTATTTGCTGCATCTGTCTTAAATGTTGCTGTCATAAGATTGGAAGAAGTGTTCCAGTCTACGTTGTCAGCTGTAACAACAATCTCATTGCCTTTTCTTTCAAGCTTAATGGTAACCTTAGCATCTACCATGGCAGACTGTGTCCAGGTCTTCCAGTTACCCCAGTTGTATGTGTAGCAGCTCTCTGCTTCTGCTGCGCCCTTACCGGATGCATCAGCATATACAGTTGCGAAAGCATCAGCCATAGGATTAGCTGACTCACCCTTTGTGAAGAGCATTGCGTAGTTATTCTTGGAGTCCTTACCATCTGACCAGTTGTGAAGAGTAATCTTCTTTGTCTGACCATCAGCAAGTGTAATTACGGATGAAAGGTCCTTACCGAATTCAGCCTTATAATCAACGGTACCAAGTGTTGCAATAGCGCCTTCCTCAGGCTTAACTACGATAACACGCTCAGGCTCAGCATACTTAACGCTTGTGTCGCCAGCCTGGAAAAGTGTTGTTACCTGGCCGGGTGTAAGTGCCTTATCGAAAACGTAAATTTCATCGAATGCGCCCTTGAAGGTAGCATCCCAGTAGTTTACGCCTACAAGGAAATCAAAGTTGTCGGAAGGTGACATAGTGCCGTTAACAACGCTGATGCCTTCACCGAAGAGCTGGCCGTTCAGGTAGAGGTCAGCTGCGATGCAGTTGCCATCCTCGGAAAGCTTGGTAGAGTCTACAACCAGTGTGATATTTACCCACTGCTTCATATGCTCATCAGCCTCTGAAGGTGCCCAGTTAGGCCAGAGACCGTTGTCTGCCTTGTCATAAGACCAAATGCAAGGGAATGCAGGGCCATCAGGATTCCAGCTTGTTCTGGTGATATTCAGGTAATGCTCATTACCGGTAGCATCACCATGAACGTCTGGTCCAAGCTGAATAGAAGGCATATAGTCTGCAAATCTGGTTGCATAGCACCAGTAAGACAGTGTATATGTGTCACCTACACCGTTGACGTCAAGCTTGAAGCCTGATACGCCATCAACATAGATAGCATCGCCCTTTACACCGGGAATGAATACGATATCTTTCTCGATAAGGTCGATGGCACCTGCACCCTTCTGTGCAGGATGAATACCGGTAGTACCATCCTTCTCATCAAATGAGAAGTAGTACTTAGCCTCAGGGAGAGCTTCTCCCTGTACCGGTGCTTTTGTAGGATCTGCAGGCTTTTCGGTAGGAACCGGAGTGCCTGTAGGATCCTGCTTCTTCTCGCCACAGCCTGCAAGAAGTGTTGTTGCAAGCATTGCGGATACGAGAAGTGTGCTTAAAAATCTCTTTCTCATAACTAATTTCTCTCCTTTTTAATGTATGTTAAAAACATTCATTTTCATGGTATATAAAGCCTTTTTCAGGTCTTTATTTCTTGAAGGAATCAATTACTGCCTGGTACTTTGCAATTTCCTCAGCGGAAAGAATATTGTACTTGTCAGGTCCAAAGTAATCGATCATAGCCTCTGCGTGGTAGTAGTTTGCCTGCTCTGTAGCTTCCTTAGCGTAGTCAGCTGCCTTTGCGGAGCCGCTGTCCACCAGCTCATGAATACCAATCTTGTTGAAGTACTGGTCACAGAAGTTCCAGTAGCCTGCGATAGAGTACCAACCGTAAGGAACAGGTCTTGTGATGGATGCGAAATAGTCATCCCAGTACTTAGCATGATCTGCATCTGTTGGGAACAATGACTTGAAGCCTGCCCATACTTCAGAATCCAGATTCATAGGAAGAGGCATCTGAGAATTCTTAAGAGGTACACCTGAAGCATTTGTGATGGAAGTATCAGAGTAAATCTTGATTCTTTCCTTCCAGCCTTCGATACCCCATCCCATCCACTTAAGAAGCAGGTATGCTTCGTAAGGATACTTACAGGATGTGGATACACCGCCCAGATACATGTTTGCGATTACGTTGTGTTCCTTCTCGTCAACAACATTTGGTGTTACGTAAGGCACTACATCGATTTCAGGATACTCATTTTTGAAGGACTCTGTGTTCCAGATATTCTGGAAGGACCAGATACCCTCTGAGAATACTGCTACATGACCTGTTGCACCAAACCATGTATCCCAGTCACCTGACCAGTCTTCCATTGCCTGTGTGCTCTGTGAAGGTGCTACATAACCGCCTACCTTGAGATCTGCGAACATCTGCTCGCCGATTGCCCAGTACTGAAGATCGAAGTCGTTTCCGTCGAAACCGAACTCGCCCTTAATTGCACGCTCTGCTCTGGAGCAGGCAGCGATACCGTAGAGAGAGTCAAGTCTGTTATAGTAGCCCAGACCGAAGTACTTCATGCCTGAACGATCATCCTTGGTAGCCTTCTTGATCAGCTCCATCATCTCGTTCCATGTCCAGTCTGTTCTAGGCATTTCCAGATTCAGTTTGCTGATAACGCTCCTGTCAATGAATACTGCACTTGGCCAGTAAACCATAGGAGCAGCGAAACGCTTATCTGTATCGAAGCAACCGATGCCGTACTCATTAACTGTTGCCATAAGGTTCTTGTTCTCAGGATCCGCATTCCAATACTCGGAAATATCTCTCCAGTACTGATTGGAAAGTGCTGTATCAGAGTCTGTTCCCTCGAAAACATCAGGGAAAGTGTGAGCTGCAGCAGCTGCTGTGAGGTCAGTAGACATATCCTCGATTACTCTCTGCTCAACCGTGATGTTAGGGTACTTTTTCATGAAAGCGTCAGCAAGGAGTTTGATTGTTGTTTCATCCTCATAATGCCAGAATGTAAGTGTAATCTGATCCTTGGTTACGCCGTTCTCATCCACTTCGCCGGATGGACCTGCGGGCTCCTTTTTGCCGCATGCTGTGAGCATTGAAGCCATCATAGTAACGAAAATAATCATAGCTACTATGCGTTTTCCAATTCCTCTCTTCATAAATTCTTCTCCTTTTTTTCTCTTTATATTTGTGGCCTTTTTAAGACCTTAGAGACAAGATAATAAATTTTATTCTCCGGTAATACCGGTACGATCGATACTTTCAATGAAGTATCTCTGAAGTATAAAGTACATAATGAGGAGCGGCAGAATACTTAAGGAGGTAGCCGCCATTCTGACGGACTCGTTTAAGGAGGTCGCCATATCTCCTACCTGTGCTTTATTGTTGAAGGACGCATCAAAATTCTTAAGCTGTACTACCAGATTGGTCCAATTACTCTTGGTAGACAGACCCTGTACATACATCTCGGTCAGGTAGGATTCATTCCAGTACCAAACGAAGGAGAAAAGAAGTACAGTGATGATGGCCGGTACTGCCGATGGCACCGCAATACGAAGGAAGGCCTTGAAATGACCGGCTCCGTCGATGGATGCAGCCTCCATAAGTACCTTGGGCACCTGTTTAAAAAATGAGTAGAAAATCAGGATGAAAATCGGTGCATTGAGGCCGTTACCGAATACGGCAGGCAGGACAAATGCCCAAAGGGTACCAAGGATTTTTACATTGTTGTAAAGAACATATGTAGGAATCATGGTTACCTGTGAAGGCAGAATATATGAGAAAATCAGAATTCCCATACAAAGCTTTTTGCCCTTAAAATCGTATCTTGCAAAGCCATATCCGATTATCATACAGATAAAAACATTGCAAACCGTAGGGGCACCTGCTATAACCAGGCCCTTAAGCAGGGTCCTCCAAAAATCCATGGACTTGGCAGCATCAATATAATTCTGAAGGTAGAGGCTGCTTGGTATCCACTTTACGGAGGAGTCCAGAAGGTCATCTCTGTTCATAAAGCTGGTACTTATCATATAAAGCATAGGGTAGAGATATACAAAGCCTATGCAAATCAGCAGAGCATACACTGCAATCTGCTTACCCAGACCATCTTTTTCACGGGTTCCGAAAATGAACTTGTGGAATTTTTCACGGGTGAAGCGCTTTTTAATAGTCTGATTCGCCCGAATAGGTCTTGAATTTTCCGCCTCTGTTCTTTTCACGCTGTCTTGCATGGCGCTCCCCCCTTCTTTGAATCTTTTTCTGTAATCTCAGTTCTTTCTTCTTGAGTCTGGCCACCTTCTTTACCTGACGGTCATATACATCCTTTTTGTTACCAAGGATTATGAAGAAAAGAGCCACGATAATCGTAACTATAATCGAGTACATCCAAGCCATTGCCGATGCGTAGCCGTAGCCCTTTTCCTTGGTACCGGAGAACATGGCACTCTCAATCATGTTGATCAGCTTGTTCTGCTCGTTGCTGGACAGGAAAATAACTGAGTAAACTGCATTCAGCATAATCATGGGCTTAATGGTAGGCAGTGTAATCTTCCAGAAGCATTCCCATGCTGAGCCACCGTCGATTTTGGCAGCCTCATACTGGGAAGGATCCACCTTCTGCAGGGCTGACAGGAAAATCAATATCTGAACGCCTGAATACCAGAGTGTCATAATCATATTGGAGAAAATCTCTCCTATGGACTGGGCCACCTTGGTAGGTAAAAATGTGTCAAAGGCTGCCACTATAGACTGAACATTCATAGCCGGAATAGAGGAAGCCCCCTCTGACACCAGCATGTTCATTACAGGACCTGATACGATGATAACCGGAAGGAAGAAAATCAGTCTGAAGAAACCTCTCATCTTGATTTTTCCGTTCAGCATCATTGCAATCATCAGTGCAAACACTACGATAATCGGCACCTGTACTATTGTCTGCCAGATGTATGTCACCAGCTGCTGAGGGAATTCCGGATTCTCCAGCCAGATCTGAGTGAAATTACCTGTGCCTACGAAAATGAACTTTGTTTCAATAGGTGTGATTCTGATATTGAACCACATGTAATAGAAGGACTGAGCCAGCGGATAGAAAAGGAAGGCTATAACTCCTATAATCCAAGGTGCTATGAAAAAGTATCCGGCTCTCGCTTCTCTTTTTTCAAGCTTGCCAAGCTTAATCTTAGGTTTGGTAGTTTTTTTGTTTTTACTCATTTGGTCACCACCTTATAAGACATGGCCTCGATAGTCAGATTTCCCACCTGCTGTGCTTTGTCTGAATAGTTCAAAAGAAGTTTTACTCCGTTGGAGTAGGTTACTTCAGTCACCTTATTGCCGTCGATATTATGACCTGTGATGAAAGCCCCTTCCACCAGATCATTTATCTTCTTAAGTTCTTCCGTGTAAGCTAAAATGTCTTCTCTGTAGACATCATACTCTGAGGAATAAACATCTGAGGAATTTGTGTATATAAGCTCTGATGAGCTTTCCTTCGTGATATAGAAGGATGGGAAGGTGCCGGTCTCAACAAGCTTCAGGAAAAATTCCTGCTTATTTGCTTCGAAGTTTACATACTCGGAGTAAATCGGCATCATGCCCTTAAGTACGATTGAAAGGAAGGGAATGCTCTCCTCCTCATAGATATAATTGGATGTGTAAAGAGGCATATCCAGGAAGGCATTGGTAGTGCCCCACAGGAAGCTGGCCGGCTGCATAAGTACCAGATTGCTCTGATCCTTTATAGCCATAAGTGTAGCCAGGTAGTTCTCTGCACAGTCAAATCTTGTGTATGCCTTGCTGTTATAGCTCCAGGAAAAAAGAGTATTTGTGATGCCGTCTAAGCAAAGCATGCTCTCATTTTTCCCCTTATAGTCATGCAGGAGATTGGCAAGTACCACATCTGTTCTCTGTGGTGTCAGGTACATAAGTTCCTTGTAGACATCCTTATAGGTGTCTTCCACAAACTTACGCTTATTAACCTTTTTCACTATATTGAAGGTGGCATTGTTTTCATCGGGATTGATGTGTAAAGCATCGTTGTAGAGATAGAAGGAAATTCCATCCTTTTTGCTATTCTCCAGAAGCTTTGTAAGTGCTCCTGTTCCTCCGATATTTCCATCTGCCTTATAGTCTGTAATAGGCATATTCACAAGGCCGCCCTTCTGCCAGCCCTTATATACTGAGAAAATATTGCTGACACCGGATTCCTTAAGATCTTTAAATATAGCCTCTATATCGGAAACAGTAGTCATGGTGACAGCCTGTGTACCGATAACAAATTTCTTTCTCTCTGTTCCCAGAAAATCAATTCTGGTATTGAAGGAATTATCCTTTACAGAAAGAGTTCCGTTATCGATGAGATAATCTCTGTAGGCATTAGCCATACCACAGTAGTCTGCCTCTTCGTCAGTCAGAAAGATAAATCTAATCTGAAGATCCGAGTGGCTTCTGTCCGCCTCAGCCAGCTTAAAGGAGCCTGATGTGGAATTGTTGGAGGTGGGCTGTGTATAAAGCTTTCTCTCTGTGAATTTAGCAAAAGCTCTGTTGTAATCTACGGATGCTCCGTTGGGCCAAGCCTCGATATTGGCTCTCATGGCACCTTTTTCAACAATGGCAAGATATGCCATCTTATCATCTGTATGGGCAATTCCGTAAATCGGAGCCAGAATTTTTTCAGGATTGTTTACTATCTCGTATCTGTCCCAGAGCAGGGTGGACACTGAGGATTCATCGAAGCCTATGTCTGAGCCGTAAATCATGGCTGAATATCCGCTCTGATACTTTCCTTCTTTATTGTCCAGGTAAATCAGCGCTCCGTTACCATCCGGTATAAAGAGATATCCTTCCTTGGTATCCAGGTAAGAGGTTCCCATGTAAGGATAGATACAGATAGTGCCTATCTTGTACTCAGTTCCATCTTCCTTAATGGATTCATCAGGAACGCAAGCTACCACACCGTCTTTTCCCAGTGTAACATTAAGTGTCATTCCCAGCTTATACTTGGTCCAGTAAACAGTAGCCGAGAAGCCGTCCTTGGTCTTGGTAATCTTCTTGGTAACATTATCCAGAATCAAATCAGCCTGCTTGGTATCTGAGCTTTTGTTTATCATGGTGAGGAGAAGGGCTGATTTCATGGCCGCATACCATGCCTTGTTGCTCTTTCCGTCGTCATAGCTTATGGCTGACTCCATGAAAGCTCCGTTTTTCTTGTTTTCCACCACTATGGACAGGTCTTCCTCGTCCAAATAGAGCCTGAAGTTATCGTTTTCTGCGATCAGGAAATGGTCGTTAATGCTCTTTGTGGTATCAAGTGCAGATAAAGGATAATTATTGCTTGTATCTGCTTCCTTCACCGTTGACCACAGGTCATACTTGCCGTTCGATACGTGTCTTCCATTTTCCACCGTAGCGTGTATCGCTGTGAAAAGCGCTATTCCCACAAGTACTGCACAGATGGCAACGATGATGAAAATTTTCAGTTTTTTCTTATTTGTTGCCAATCTTGTACACCACCTCTCCACCAATGGACTGGATAAAATCGAATACCTGTGACCAGAGTACGTAAATGATAAATGCCAGGAGACATGCGATAATTACAGTAAAAAGAGTAAGCAGAATTATTTTTACAGTCTCGCCGATATTGTAATTGTTGATTTCCTTGATTGCCATAAATAGCAGGACCGCAATCCATACATACATGGCAATTCTTGCGATTTCCACGAAGAAAATTTCATTTTCCGTAACCACGTGAGACAGGATGAAAATAATCGGTGTGAAAATCAGGTAAGGCGCAAATGCGTAAATGAATGAGCTGTAAATATGCTTGAATTTACCTTCGCCGTCATTAATGGTACAGATAAGGTAATTACAGCTTACCACCAGCACCAGTGCTATAAGAATGAGCCCGATATCCGAAAGAACCTCGTACTCTCCTTCTCTTACGGTCTTAATGAAGAAGCCGCAGAAGTACTTGTTGATAATGTAGAAAAGAATGCTTACGCCCAGCAGTATATTTGCACTTAAAAGCGATACTCTCTTCTGGAACTTGATACCGTAGCTGCCATCAATAGGATGTCTCATAAAGAAGAACATATACTTGATTTCACTGATGAGCTTTACCTCTCCCAGCTTCTTTAAGCCCGCTCTCGGTCCCCTTAAAATTCCTTTTTTCTTATCCAGCAGCTGTACTGCCTTCGCCAGCGCAAAAATCACGATTAAAACTATGAATACAGTAGCCAGATTTTTCTTAAGCCAGTTATTTCTGATTTCCCAATAAGCATTGGAATAGCCTTCTGTGTCCTTGGCCAGCTTCGCATACTTAATGGCCTCGCTGTAATTTCCTTCTTTGTAAAGTGCCTTGCCCATAGCCATATTGGCATAGTCGAAAAGATTGTTCATCTTAAGCACCTGAGAAAGTGGCTCCTTACTCTCTGTATATCTTCCCTTGGAAAAAAGGAGAAGGGCCTTATGGAGGTAATTGGTAAATTCTGTAGGCTCAAATACCTGAATCTGAGCCTTATCGGAGTCCAGAATATAAATTCTGTCGTTTATATCAATCTGAATAGCCTCAATCTTGGTGGAAAGACCTATTCTCATGTCTCCGTCATCGCTGCCGCCAAATACGAAAAGCAGTTCACCTTCGTTGTTGTACTCATAGATATATCCCTTCTGGGAAGCTACAAATACATTGTCATGATTACCTACGCCTACTGCCGCCGGCACCTCATCGTTGGAATCCGGCTTAATCATATTGATTCCGGCGATATTTAACCACTTAAGGGTCTCCTTATGCTCACCTCTTGTAACAGTGTAGATAAGTCCCTTGGGGTCAATTGCCATGTTATCAGGTGTAGCAGGAATATTGCCCTGCATCTTTGCTCTCTGCGCATCTGTAAGAATGGCTCTCCAGATAATATTCCAGATGGAAGCGTTTGTACTGTTGGTACCGAAGTAGCCCAGGAAAGTACCGTTATCAACAGGGCTTATCTGCACGATACCGTTGGTATTGGATTCGCAGATAACGTAGATGGTGCCTGAATCATTGGCTACTACCTTGAGTGGCAGGAAGTCCTGTGTTTCACCGTAAAGTGCCTCAGTAGGCTTGTCGTAGCTGTTGATTAATTTTCCTTCTTTGTCGAAAACCCATATTTTATGAGCATCTCTATCGGCTACATAGCAGGTTTTCTCCTCTGTAACATACATACCTCTGGGAGAAACAAAGGTTTCCTCGCCAAAGGAGAAATTGAAGTTTCCTTCTGTATCCGCCACTACCA
>JAZUHR010000295.1:0-3109 GCA_045641825.1 Lachnospiraceae bacterium | reverse complement strand
GGTGAGTATACCGATAGTCTTTTTGCAATGAGAATTCCGATAAGTGAATATGTACGCGCAGAGGATATTTCAGCACTTCAGAGTCAGATGATGCTCGAGGCGCAGAAGACAGATATGACTGTAAATTACATTCAGGCACATCCTACCTTCCTCTATGAGAGTGTATGGAACCTCGGGGTATTTGCTCTTCTTATGTTATTCAGAAAGCACAAGAAATTTAACGGAGAACTCTGCCTGCTTTATTTTGCAGGATATGGAATCGGTAGATTCTGGATTGAAGGAATCAGAACTGACCAGCTCAAGATTCCCGGAACCTCTATTCCTGTATCTCAGGTGGTTGCGATTGTACTTATACTTATTGCTATAGTCGGAGAGATTCTGGCAAGAGTAGCTATTAAGAACAACAAGCTTCCGGCATTGCTTAAGGTAAGAAGTGAGGAGGAAAAGGCAGCTGATCTCGAGAAGGCCAAGAAGGAAGCAGAAGAGAAGAAGGCTAAGAAGGAAGCTAAGCGTGAGCGCGTAGAATATGTAATTGAGGCCAGCGAGCCTGATTATGATGATGAGTCCGAGGATAAGGATACAAAGACTAAGAACGACAAGTCTAAGGATTCGAAATCTGAAGCTTCCAAGGACGAGACTTCTGAGTCTGAAGCTTCCAAGGACGAGACTGCTGAGTCTGAAGAATAAAAAAGTGGGACAAAATGATCAAAAATGGTCCCAAAGTGGGAAAAACATCCCACATCGTCCCACCGAATTCTATATTTAGATTAATGGAGTGGGTACACAACAAAATATTGTAAAGTTTGTAGAAAAAGCCCGTCGGACATGGTCCGACAGGCTTTTTTTGTTGTGCAAAATGCACCAAACAAAATCTTAATTTTTCTTAAAAATTCTTAAGTTAAATGCTTGATATTGCTTGCTTTATGGGGTAATTTAGTATAAAATTACAGTGTAAGTGGGAAGAAGTGGGATACTATACCCATAAAGTGGGATAAAATGAGTTTTGAAGCTTAGGAAAGGAGACGGTACGATGGCTGGTTTGATCGGCGAATACAATCACACAATCGATGCCAAGGGTCGTCTCAGCATTCCTTCTAAGTTTCGTACCGTGCTTGGGGATTCATTTGTTATCTCAAAAGGAATTGATTCCTGCTTAATCATCTACTCTGAAGAAGAGTGGAGCGCTTTCCAGGCTAAATTGAATACACTTCCCAGTTTTGATGACGATGCAAGAGAGGTTAAGCGTTTCTTCGGTTCAGGTTCAGCTTATGTTGATGTTGATGCTCACGGAAGAATTCTTGTTCCTTCAAACCTCCAGGCATATGCAGGCCTTTCCAAGGATGTAACAATTGTCGGTACCACAGACGGTAAAGCTGAAATTTGGGACACTGATAAATGGAATGAGAGAGAAGGCCGTACCAGTCCTAAGGATGCAGTTAAGAATCTGTTCAGCAGAGGAATCTCTATTTAAGGTGGGGTGAGAATAATGGAGTTCGGACATTACTCCGTAATGCTTAATGAGACAATTGAACAGCTTGACATAAAGCCTGAAGGAATATATCTGGACGGAACACTCGGCGGGGCCGGACATTCAAGTGTGATCGCAGGGAAGCTTACCACCGGACATTTGTACGGCGTGGATCAGGATGAGGCGGCAATAAAAGCAGCTTCGGAGAGATTAAAGCCCTTTGGAGACAGAGTTACCGTTATTCGTAATAACTACTGCAATGCAGTGAGCGAATTAGAGGGACGAGGGGTTAAAGAAGTGGACGGTATTCTCCTTGATTTGGGAGTCAGCTCTTACCAGCTTGATACCGAAGACAGAGGCTTCTCATACAGATACGATGCTCCGCTGGACATGAGAATGGACCAAAGACAGACTCTTACAGCTTCGGATATTGTTAACAGCTATTCCGAAAATGAGCTGTTTAGAATAATCAGAGATTACGGTGAAGATAAATTTGCCAAGAACATAGCAAAGCATATTGCAGCAGCAAGGAAGCAAAAGCCTATCAGAACAACCTTTGAACTGAACGAGATTATAAAGGCTGCAATACCTGCAAAGATGAGACAGAACGGACATCCGTCAAAGCAGACCTTCCAGGCACTTCGAATTGAGTGCAATCAGGAATTGAGAGTCCTGGAGGAGTCACTTGACAAGATGATAGGAATGCTGGCAGACGGCGGAAGATTTTGTATCATCACTTTCCATTCATTAGAAGACAGAATTGTAAAATCAGCCTTCAGGAAGAATGAGAATCCTTGCGAATGCCCTCCGGAATTTCCGGTTTGCGTATGCGGAAAGAAGTCGCAGGGAAAAGTAATAACAAGAAAACCGATTTTACCCTCAGAGAAGGAACTCGAAGAAAATAGCAGATCAAAAAGCGCTAAGTTAAGGGTATTTGAAAAGACTAAATAAGTATTATCAGTAAGGAAGATTCAAGGATGAGAGAAAATAACAGTTTCAGATATGTAAGAAATAATGATGAATATCAGTACGGAAGTGCTGCTCCTGCATATGCTCCCCGCAGAAGCAATCCCGGACAGCAGCAGAAGCCCGGACTTAAAAATAGAAGAAAGCGCAGCAGCTTCAGCTTTAAGGGAATGGTACTTGTAGCCGGTGCATTTGCATTTCTCGCTGTTGTAATGGTAAACTATGTGAGAGTTCAGAGTGAACTTACCAGTACTGTTAAGGATGTTGCAGGAAAAGAGGTTGCACTTAATAAGCTTGTATCAGACAACGATGAGTTCTATTCAAGAATTATAAGCAGTGTTGATCTTGATGAAATCGAAACCATCGCTCGCAGCGAACTCGGTATGAAGTATGCCGGAGAAGGCCAGGTTATTACATATACTTCTGTAGGCAACGACTATATGAGAAAAGTGGATAGCGGCAATTAAAAATGGCGGATAACAGAGAAAACAGAAATAATAGAAAAAGAAATAACAATGACGAAGGACAGTCGGATAGAGGCCGCGTATCAGTAAGAAGAATCAGAATCGGCAAGCTTAACTTTGTGCTTGGCGTATTTGGAGTAGTGTTGCTGATGTTGGCCGTCCGACTGATTTATATTGTTAAAGAGCATGGTACTGAATATCAGAAGGCTGT
>JAZUHR010000294.1:0-7462 GCA_045641825.1 Lachnospiraceae bacterium | reverse complement strand
CACTAACACACACAGCCTGCTGGTTCCGGGCGGGACCCGGAACCTGCCACGCCTGTATCTGTAAGTGCTGTTTTGCGCTCGGGTCAAACAGCCGAGCCTGAGTATTCCGTCCCTGCTTGCATATATACATTCTGTGTGGGGCTTATTCGTAAGCTCCACTGCCTGCAGACACACGCGGATACCCCCAAAGGAGCTTCGCTCCGCTTAATTAGTGGCCCGCGGCAACCTAAAGCGGAGCGAAGGAAAGTCTGTGGACGGGACGATTCCTGCTCCCGCGACATCTGCTATGGGGCCCCAAAGCACCTGGCTGCAGCTGTGGGATCCGTTCTACTGTATCTACCAATCGGAGAAAGTTGCTGGCTAAGGGCGACTTTGTGCGAGTGCTAGTAAGCACCGGCCGAAAGAAGCGTTATGAGACTCACTGTCTGAGGCCGAAGGCCGAGTTTGAGTCGAATAGCTTCTGAGGCCATGGTGATACTGCGCGAGCATAACGGAGTCCGAAGACAGGATACTTTCGCAGATTGGTTTAACAACAAAATAAAGGCACAGCTGCATTAAAAACAGTAAATTCCCTCATAGAAGATGGCGCGGGGGAAGGATAGGAGCGTACACAGTTTTCACGAGCGGAGCGCAAAAAAGGACTTCGGAAATTTTCCGAAGTCCTTTGGGGATACGGTTTGAATTTTAAACGATTCCTACGATAGTGAGATTCTTTTCCTTGGACAGGTCCACACAGGTGGAATTCAGAAGCTTAATAATAGGACGGGCAGGAGAATGCTTGTTTACCATAATGATTTCTCCGATATTGCCGTTGCTTAAGAGCACGTACTGGTGCTGGTAGGTGGATACCACGTGATCCATAAAGGTGAGAAGGTACTTGGTATCGTACTTGGTGAGGCCATCCTTCTCGAACTCGTTTAATACTTCCAGAGGGCAGATAGGTCCGCGATAGCAGCGAGCTGCTGTCATAGCGTCATATACATCTGCGATGGCAACGATTTTGGCGAAATCATCAATCTCCCCGTCGGTGCGCTTTTCAGGATAGCCTGTACCGTCGCAGCGCTCATGATGCTGGAGAGCAGCCTTCATAATGCGCTTGTCGATAGGCAGGTCCTTGAGAAGAGTATAGCCGGCTGTGGTATGGGACTTGATGGTATCATACTCGATGGCTGTAAGAGCACCCTTTTTCTTGAGGATGGCGTCCGGAATGGTAAGCTTACCGATATCGTGAAGGAGGCCGGCCAGGGTAAGGGTGTCGATATCCTCCTTGCTCATCTTGAGCCACTGACCGAAAACGTTACAGATAAGGGCTACATTGATGCCGTGAACGAAGGTCAAATCATCAAGAGATCTGATACACATAAGCATATCAAAGAGCTTGCCTGTGGTCTCTACAGAGGAATACATGCTTTTAACACTGTTCAAAAGATCTGTGGTGTTGATACCACCTTTATTCTTGGCGAAAGCGGTGAGGGAACTGGAGTAAACATCCAAAGTCTGCTTGTAACTCTGGGCAAACTTCTTGTAATCCTCACTTTTCTTGACACGTTCTGTATAGGAGATGGATTCGTCGGCAGAAGGTGCTTTGACGGACTCAGTTGATCTGGTCACAGGCTTCTGGACCGGTGCAGCCTCCTCGGCGTCGCCTTCTACACTTATTATTATTTCACGGATGGAATAAAACTTAAGACGGGTAATGCTTCTGTCGGTCAGTACGGTGCCTTTATTCAGCACCATCTGGTCGCCGGAAGTATATACGTCTTCAGCTACAACCATACCCGGTTTGATTTTTGCGGTGGATATTTTTTGCGTGTTCATAACTTCCTCCATGCAAAGGTTAAAAGTTCCCGTTCATAACTTTACATAAAAAAAACAGATTGGTCAAGATTTATGACCAATCTGTATGAAAAATATTAGACTTTCTTAATAAAAGACAGGGGATGCAAGGTCGAAGCCTGATTATGCAAGGAAAGCCCTGAGTTCATCTACCTTGTCTACGCGCTCCCAAGGGAGATCTAAGTCTGTGCGGCCGAAGTGACCGTAAGCTGCTGTCTGCTTGTAGATAGGACGACGGAGGTCAAGCATCTGGATGATGCCTGCAGGACGAAGGTCGAAGGTCTTTTTAACGATGTCTGTAAGAACATTGTCGGAGAGACGGCCTGTACCGAAAGTATCAATCATTACGGAAGTAGGCTCTGCAACACCGATAGCGTAGGACAGCTGAACTTCGCATCTCTTGGCCAGGCCTGCAGCTACGATGTTCTTGGCTACGTAACGGGCTGCGTATGCTGCGGAACGGTCTACCTTGGTGCAGTCCTTACCGGAGAAAGCGCCGCCGCCGTGACGGGCATAGCCACCGTAGGTATCTACGATAATCTTACGGCCTGTGAGACCGGAGTCACCGCAAGGGCCACCGATAACGAAACGGCCTGTAGGATTAATCAGGAAACGTGTATTATCATCAACCAGTTCTGCAGGAACTACAGGATTGATAACGAATTCGCGGATATCTGCGTGAATCTGCTCCTGAGGAACTTCAGGACCATGCTGAGTGGAGATAACGATAGTATTGATATGAACAGGATTGCCGTTTTCATCGTATTCCACAGTGACCTGGCTCTTGCCGTCCGGACGAAGGTAAGGCAGTGTGCCGTCCTTACGAATCTTGGTCAGCTGACGGGTAAGCTTGTGGGCAAGTGCGATAGGGAAAGGCATCAGCTCCTCTGTCTCGTCGGAAGCGTAGCCGAACATCATACCCTGGTCACCTGCGCCGATAGCAGCGATTTCTGAATCGGACATCTTGTTTTCCTTGGCTTCGAGGGCCTTATCAACGCCCATGGCGATATCAGCTGACTGCTTGTCCAGAGCTACCAGGACGCCGCAGGTATTGCCGTCGAAGCCGATTTCTGATGAATTGTAACCGATGTCACAAATAGTTTTTCTGACAATTTTCTGATAATCTACATTGGCAGTAGTGGTGATCTCACCCATAACCACTACGAAGCCTGTGGTACAAGCGGTCTCGCAGGCAACACGTGCCATAGGATCCTGCTCCATGATGGCATCTAAGACTGCATCTGAGATATTATCGCAGACTTTGTCGGGATGTCCTTCTGTTACTGACTCTGAAGTAAACAGTCTTTTTTCTTTTTCCATATAAATCCTTTCTTTTATTCTATCCCGTGAGCGAATACGGGATAAAAAAGGCCCGCTCAAAGCGGACCCTAAAAAATCGTTAGAATCCTCTTATTGTTCGATGGTTATCATCGCATAGACGATGATGCTCGCTCAATTTGGCACCTTTCCTATACAGGAGGTTGTCGTGACTTCATCGAGGTGTTTACTCTCCGTCACTCGTAATAAGAGACTTGCACATATAAATTCACTATGTAGTATGTACCTTTAATGATTTTTTGTCAAGAAAAAAGAAATAAACTTTGTAGAAAGTGGCTAAAACACTGATAATTGTTGGACTTTTGTTGGAAAATATCTGCTATACTCGACACGGGAGTTTATAATTATAAACTTTTTTCGATTTAGCACTTCACAAATATTACAAAAGTGCTACACTTATAAAGTATATAAGGTTTTCATATATATTTATTACTTTGGGGTAAATTTTGTATGACTCTTAGAAAAAAATTGGTGGTGGCCTTTTTGGGGATGCTGATTTTGCCGGTGGCCTTGATCAGCATAATAGGTTTCACTACGATCAAAATTCAAATGCATTTTCTGAATGACGAATATGAATCGAATTACACTTTCCTTTCGGTCATAGAAGAGCCGCTTCAGATTATGTATCAGATTACCGAGAACTCCCTGGAAGAACTTAAGGAATGCGGGGCGAAGAGTCCCGAGAAGTTAAAAGACGAGAAATATCTGGAGAGTATCAATTCAGTTCTCCTTAAGAGGTATTCTTACCTGGTGGTTCTGCAGCAGGGAAATGCCCTCTTTGTGGGCAACAAAAGTGATTATCAGAAGCAGGAAGACAGTCTGAAGAATGCCATCGGTACTTCATCGGAAGCCGGCAGCGTTTATCTGAATTCGGATAAACCCCTCCTGATAAAGCATTCGGAATTTACTTATCCCGACGGCACCGACGGAGTTTTTCTCATAATTACTACGGTTTCCCCTATTATAAGCAATATTGAAAAAAGCGTGGTGGCCCTCATAGTTATTGGCGTGGTGGCTATCGCCATTACTGCGGTATGTGTAAGTGCATGGCTTTTCGGAGGAATATTAAGGCCTATAGATAATCTTCGTAAGGCTTCCAGGGAAATCGGCTCCGGCAATCTCAATTACAAGGTAGAGAGAAATTCTCACGATGAGATAGGTCAGCTTTGTGACGATTTCGAAGAGATGCGAAGGCACCTGAAGACCCAGATAGATGCCAAGGAACAATTCGAGATAGACTCCAGAGAGATGATAAGCAATATTTCTCATGACCTGAAGACTCCTCTTACAGCCATTAAGGGCTATGCGGAGGGCATGCTGGACGGTGTGGCGGAGACACCTGAGAAGCGACAGAAGTACCTGAAGACTATAGTGGCCAGAGCCACAGATATGACGGGGCTGGTAGACGAGCTTTCCTACTATTCGAAGCTGGATACCAACAAGCTTCCTTACAAGTTCGAGACTATACCGGCCAATGGATATTTCAGCGATTGCGTGGAAGAGAATTCACTGGAGCTGGAGATGAAGGACTTCGAGATCAGCTTCCAGTCAGAGATATCGAATGATGTGAATGTTATCATGGACTGCGAGCAGATAAGACGTGTTATGAACAATCTTATCGGCAATGCGGTTAAGTATAGGAATGAAGAAATACATGGCATTCTGTCTGTAAAAATTACAGATGCCGACGACTCGGTGAGAATATCTGTGGTAGATAATGGCATAGGTATCTCCAAAGAAGCACTGCCGCACATTTTTGACAGATTTTATCGTGCGGACAAATCAAGAACTGCCGGTCGGGCCGGAACTGGCCTTGGCCTAGCAATAGTGAAAAAAATTGTGGTTGAACACGGGGGCAGGGTGTTTGCCAGAAGCGAGATAGGAAAAGGAACCACTATTTCGTTTACGGTAAAGAAAGGAGCAGCTTAAAATGGCAGCAAAGATTTTAATTATTGAGGACGATCCATCAATTTCAGAGCTCGAGAAAGACTACTTCGAGCTGAACGAGTATGAGGTACACGTAGACGCTGATGGTAAGAAGGGACTTAAGGATGCACTGGAGATGGATTACAATCTTCTCGTGCTGGATATTATGCTCCCAGGCGTGGATGGCTTCGAAATCTGCAAGCAGGTACGTGAAGTAAAGAATGTGCCGATCATCATGGTTTCCGCAAAAAAAGAGGACATCGACAAGATTAAGGGCCTGGGCTACGGCGCAGATGACTTTATCACCAAGCCTTTCAGTCCGAACGAGCTGGTAGCACGTATTAAGGCTCACCTGGCTACATATGAGCGTCTGTCCGGTGACGGCGCAAGAGCCAATGAGATTATTGAGATTCGCGGACTTCGCATCGACAAGGGCTCCAGAAGAGTCTTCATCAATGGCGAAGAGAAGAACTTCACCAAGAAGGAATTCGACCTTCTTACATTCCTGGCTGAGAATCCTGACAGAGTATTTGAGAAGGAGACACTTTTCAACAGAATCTGGGAGATGGAGTCTTATTCAGACGGAGATATTGCTACTGTAACAGTGCATATCAAGAAGATCAGAGAGAAAATCGAGGAGGACGCTACAAATCCTCAGTACATCGAGACTATCTGGGGTAAGGGATACAGATTTAAAGTGTGATTAGGCATCGACCGGAGTTGATGCTTCAAAAGCAGGCGACAGATGCGCCTGCTTTTTGTTTTTTTACCGGAATAAAGAGCGCAATGAGGAAGTCCCGGAACCTATGGTAAGCACTTTTTACAAGGAGGAAGAGTGATGGAGAACAAAAGAGATGATTATGTTAATGCATGTCCTTATTGCGGAAACACTGAGTTTATCGAGGCAATGCAGTCCTTATATGGAGAAATCACAGCGGTAGGAAATCCGTGGGGAGGGCGCGCACTTTTTCATCTTGTGTGTCGTAAATGTGGTAGTGTGGCCCGTTCATATGTAAAGAATCCTGAGAAACTTTTGAAAAGGAAGGATAGAAGATAGCAGCGAATCAGGAAGCAACTGTGTGTTGTATGTTTGTTTGACAAAAGGTGCAAATAGCGTTTGTAATACTTTTTCACTTATAAATGCAGTTTCACCAGAATAGTGAAAATGATATTAACAGTGAAAAACATGTTGAAAAAATCGCGTTCCACTGTTATAATTAATTTCACCAAAATGGTGAAAGGGGCAATAAGTGTGAAAAAGACATTGACTGTAGATGTTTTTAAGGATTTTATTGAAAACATTCCCATTGTTAACAAGTGCATATTAGAAAAAAATAATGAGGCTGTAATAGAATTAAATAAAGGGAATAAAGGTGCAGTGATTCTTGCTGTTGCGGAAGAGGGCTATCCTAAACAAGTCTTAGATATAATAGCTAATATAAACTCAGACAAGTATCGTGTGATAATAGCTCCGTATATCAGTGAACAAACCTCTCGTATATGTAAAGATGCAGGCGTAGGATATATGGATTTGGCAGGGAATTGTTATATATCATTCGATTGCTTTTATATAGATATTAAAGGTAATAAAAATGAGAATACATCTAAACGAGGATTAAAGTCAATATATGAAAGGTCATCAGTTGTTTCTTCTGTTATTCTAAGAATAATGCTGGATGATGTGAGTAAGGCATGGAAAATGAAAGATTTAGCGGAAGCTGCTGGCTGTAGTATTGGACAGGTGGCTAAAGTTAAGGAGTTTCTGTTAAAGCAGGCTTATATAGCAAAAACATCTACTGGAATTAGAATAATAGAACCAAACAATTTGATGAGTGCATGGGCAGAAGTGTATAACAATAATAGCGAAGAAAAGATTGCCTGCTATTCATTAGACAGTGTATCGACACTTGAAGCAAAACTAGCAAAGATGAAGGACGATATAGGTGTCGAATGTATATTGACTGGATTTTCAGGTGGTTCTAGGTATCAGCCTGTAGTTCGATATCAAAAAGTGCATGCGTATGTTGATGATATGAATCTTGAAAAAGCTATAGATTATCTTGGACTTAAGAGGGTAGAAACAGGAGCCAATGTGATACTAATGCTTGCATATAATGATTGCGTTAAGCAGGGGGCAAAACTTAAGAAAGGTAATATGGTCGCATCTCCGGTCCAGCTATATTTGGATTGTATGAGTATTAAAGGAAGAGGCGAAGAAATGGCAGAGGCCATACTTGAAAGGGAAATTTGCAAATGATACATGATGAAGATTTAAAGAGTAGTGTGGACTATTCTGAGGGACAAAAGAAAGCAGCACACAGAGTGCTTGTTGAGTTAGTTAATTTATTTGGCGAGTACCGTG
>JAZUHR010000293.1:0-5729 GCA_045641825.1 Lachnospiraceae bacterium | reverse complement strand
CATAAGGGGCTTGTTGCCTATTTTTTTACGAAGTATTCCAAACTGCTCATGGCCCTTGGAGCCGAAATTAGCAGACTGAAGCACACCTGGCAGCTCTCCGCAGGAAAGGTAATCGTCCCAGGGGCCATCAGATGTAATAAGAGGAACATCCACGCCGTTTTCCTCCATAATGCGCTTCATTTCCTCCAGATATGCGGTGTCGCAGCCGTAGGCTCCATACTCGTTTTCCACCTGGAACATGATAATAGGACCGCCATGAGTAATCTGAAGTGGTGTCAGGATTTTGAAAAGTTCCCTGTAGTAATCCCGCACATGCTGTAAATAGGGTTCATAGCTCGCACGTAAATGCATGTTGTAGTCGGCGATAAGCCAGGCCGGCAGCCCTCCCAGTTCCCATTCCGCACAGATATAGGGTGATGGTCTGACTATTACATAAAGCCCCAGTTCTGCAGCAAGTCTTATAAACGCGCCCAGATCCGCCATACCGCTGAAATTAAACTGTCCCTTCCTGGGCTCATGCACATTCCAGGCCACATAAGTCTCTACGCAGTTACAGCCCAGAGCCTTTATTTTCTCCAGTCTGTCCCTCCAGTACTCCGGCACCACTCTGAAATAGTGCATTCCGCCGGATATTATTTTCATCTTCTTTCCATTAAGAAGAAAATCCTCCCCAATCTCAAATTTTTCAGGATATCCTGCATTCATTTTCTCTTATCTCCTTTTACTGTTATTTTCAGCATTTCCACACAATTTTTCACAGTAGTCACTAATCGCGATGGGCTGTTATCCACTTATAGCCCCTCTGTAATGGCGCAAGTGGAGTGTGTACATGGAAAATTCTTTTTACTAACTTTACCACAACCGAACTCCTGTGTATATATAATTCTTATTTGGATATTTCCAAAAAGGTGTCAATTAGATCCGTCCACGGTGACACGAACAGAACCGTCCACGGCGGCACCGCAATTTATCCTTTTGTCTTGAAAATTGACACAATTTGTGCTATATTGATATGACGTATCCTTATGTTTATAAGTCTGCTGTTTAGTATTTAGAAGCAGCGCTTAAAAAGTAATAAAGATACGCAAAATTTTTGCAAAAAGGAGGTCCTGCTTGGTTTACGATCTTCAACGTGCCAGCATGTGGAAAAGAATTTCCGCTTGGCTCCTGGACACGATTTTACTGGTAATTCTTGTTACCGGTTTTATGTGGGTGGCATCTGCTATCGATCACTACGATAAGTACGAAGCTGACTACGATAATTATCTCAAGACCTACGAGGAAAAATACAATACCAGCTTTGATTACACCCGTGAAGAGTACGAAGCTCTGACAGATGAAGAAAAGGCCAGGTTTGACGAAGCCTCCAAGGCATTCAGAGAAGACAAGTCGGTTTTATACGCCTATAATATGGTAGTGAATCTGACACTGGTGAATACCACTCTGTCCATACTTCTGTCCTATCTGGTTCTGGAGCTTATGGTTCCACTTATCCTTAAAAATGGTCAGACAGTAGGTAAAAAAGTTTTCGCTCTGGGCGTTATGCGTGCTGACGGAGTCCGAATTACTCCGGTACAGCTGGTGGTTCGTGCCCTTTTGGGTAAATTCACCATCGAGACCATGATACCTGTTCTCCTTTTGATAATGTCCTTCCTGGGAGTTATCGGATTTACAGGTCCTCTGGTAGTCTTCGCAATTCTCGCCCTAAACTGCGGTATCCTTATTGCATCCCGCACCAATTCCTGCATCCACGACGTGTTTGCAGTCACAGTGGTTATCGATCTTCCCAGCCAGATGATTTTTGACACTCAGGAAGACCTTATCCGCTACAAAGAGGAGTACGCTGCCGACATGGCACGCCGTGCCCAATACTAATTTTGATCCTAAATTATTAACATAAGGAAAGAGGAGATTTATGAAGGTTGTATTACAAAACGTTACAAAAATTTTCCCCAGCCGTAACAAGAAGTCAAATGAAGAAGTTGTTGCTGTAAACAATTTCGACTTCACCATTCCGGATGGTAAGCTCATCGGCTTACTGGGACCTTCCGGTTGTGGAAAAAGTACCACTCTCTACATGATCAGTGGTCTGCAGAAGGTATCTTCCGGCAGAATTTTCTTCGGTGAAAATGATGTTACAGATCTTTCACCTGAGAACAGAGGCGTTGGTCTCGTATTCCAGAACTACGCTCTCTACCCTCACATGACTGTAAAGCAGAACATCATGTTCCCATTACAGAATCTCAAGGGTGCTGACAAACTTACAAAGGAAGAAATGCTTGAGCGTACAGTTAATGCAGCTAAGCTGGTTCAGATTGATGAACTCCTTGACCGTAAGCCATCAGAACTTTCCGGTGGTCAGCAGCAGCGTGTTGCCATTGCCCGTGCACTGGTTAAGATGCCTCGTATTCTGCTTCTGGACGAGCCGCTTTCCAATCTGGGTGCCCGTCTCCGTCTTCAGACCAGAGAGGAAATCAGACGTATTCTGCGTGAGACCAACATCACTACTATCTTCGTTACTCATGACCAGGAAGAGGCTATGTCCATTACCGATATGATTGTAGTTATGAAACTGGGTGTTGTTCAGCAGATTGGTGCTCCTCAGGCAGTTTATGACGATCCTTCCAATCTCTTCGTTGCCAAGTTCCTTGGTACACCTCCTATCAACGTTTTCACTGGTAAGGTAGAAAACGGCAAGCTCTTCGTAGGTAACGAAGAGGTTATGACTGTTACAGGTGTAGAAAATCAGGAAGTTTATGTAGGTATCAGACCTGAAGGCTTTATTCTCAATGAAAACGGCCCTCTTACCTGCGATGTAATCAATGTAGACGTTATGGGTCGTGACTCCAGCATCGTTTCTACAAATCCTGCTTCTCAGAATGCTACTATCCGTTCCATTATCGATGCGGATATTCGTCCTGCAGAAGGTACCCAGCAGGTACATTTTTCACTTAAGCCAAACAAGGTATTCCTTTTCGAGAAGGAATCCGAGAAGAGAATCAGATGCGAGGTAAAATAAATGGTAGAAAGTAAGCAACAGTGGAAAGCCTGGCTCTATCTGGCTCCAGCTATTGTGCTGCTGCTGATATTTACGGTATGGCCTATTTTCAATACCGTACGTATGGCTTTCCTTCAGGATTATAAAGCTCTGGAAGCTGCTGCCGGTGTTACTTTTAAATTCGGTATCGGTAATTTCAAAAGAGTTATAAATTACAGTGGTTTTATTCAGTGCATGAAGAACACTATTCTTTTCTGTGTACTTACTGTACCGCTTTCCACACTTTTGGCACTTTTCATTGCAGTAGCCCTTAATTCCATTAAGCCTCTGCAGAAGTTTTTACAGACCATTTTCTTCCTGCCTTATGTTACAAATTCCATCGCTATCGGTATGGTATTTGCGGCTATGTTCAATATCGTAGGAAGCTTCTATGGTACAGAGCACGAAATCATCGTTACAGCAGGTATTATCAATAATATCTTCTCACCGCTGATTAAGCTGTTTACCAATGGCAAGCTCGATCATATCATCTGGATTAATGCAGGCTCATCATACCTGGCAAACATGACCGTAATGGTTACCTATATTATATGGAATGCTCTTCCTTTTAAGATTCTTATCCTTATGGGTGGTCTTCAGTCCATCAATAAGCAGTACTACGATGCAGCCAAGATCGACGGTACCAGTAAGTCCCGTACTCTCTGGCGTATTACCGTACCTCTTCTCTCCCCAATGCTTGCCTATGTTATCATCACAGGCTTCATCGGCGGTTTCAAGGAGTACACCAGCATCGTTGGTATTTTCGGTGAAGCAATGGGTCCTGTTGATGATGCCAATCGTCTGAACACCATGGTTGGATTCGTTTACGATGCACTTAAGCAAAACAATCAGGGACGTGCCAGTGCCGCAGCTCTTATCCTCTTTGTCATCATCTTCATAGTTACCATGATTAACCTTCAGGTAAGTAAGAAGAGAGTACATTACTAGGAGGTGCAAAATGGCTGATAATACTAAAATAATGAAGGAGCAAAATCTCTCCACCATAAAGGACCAGCAGAAGGTCGGCTACTTTATCGGAAAGTTTTTCGTTTACCTTTTCCTTTTCATTATGGCACTCATAGTGCTTTTCCCATTCTACTGGATGCTTTCTTCATCCCTTAAGGATCTGGAAGAGTACAGATTGTCCGATCCTACATTGTACCCACATGCCATGAAGTTTTCCAACTATGTGACTGCTTTCACTACAGCCAGTCTTGGCAGACTTTTCTTAAACACCTTATATGTAGGTGTGGTATCCACCATACTTTCCCTGGTTATCACTATCCTCTCCGCCTTCGCTTTTGCAAGACTGGAGTTCAAGGGAAAAGATGCTCTTTTCGGAGCACTTATGGCTACAATGATGATTCCCGGTGAGCTTTTCACCATTACCAACTACGTTACCGTATCCAATTTCGGTTGGCTGAAAACATATACGGTACTTATTGTTCCTTTCCTGGTAAGTGTATTTTATATCTATCTTCTCAGACAGAATTTCATGCAGATTCCAAATGAACTGTATCTGGCTGCCAAGGTAGACGGCACTTCCGACATCAAGTATCTGTGCAAGGTTATGATACCTCTCTCACTGCCTACACTGATTTCCATCACCATCCTTAAAATGATGGGTTCCTGGAACTCTTACATCTGGCCACGACTGGTAGCAAATGACGATGCACACAAGCTGGTTACAAACGGTCTTCGTAACGCCTTCAATACTACTTCCGGCGACGTTGACTACCCTGTTCAGATGGCTGCCGTTGCCATTGTTTCATTCCCTCTTTTCCTTGTCTTCGTATTCTTACGTAAGTACATCATGAAGGGTGTAAGCAGAAGCGGTATCAAGGGTTAATTCCCTTGCTTTGGTTACTGTTACCGGTAACTTTTAACACGTTTTTAGGCAGAAATGCTTAAAATAAATGGCCGATATTTCCTATAATTCACTACCGGACAAAGAAGGAGAAAAACATGAAAAAAAATCTATTAAGAAGCCTTGTTGCACTTGTACTTGTTGCATCAATGCTTTTCGGAGGATGCGGCGCTAAGGAAAAGAAGAACGCAAACTTCGAAGTACCTGAAGTAGGATATGACGGTTCTGACGTAACCATCAGATTCTATCACACAATGGGCTCAAACCTTGCTGATGTACTTAATCTCTACATCGTCGAGTTCAACAAGCTCTACCCTAACATCCACATCGAGGCTTCTCAGGTAGGTGGCTACGATGACGTAAGAGACACCATCTCTACAGAGATTCCTGCAGGCAACGAGCCTAACATCGCTTACTGCTATCCTGACCACGTAGCTCTCTACAACCTTTCCAAGGCAGCAGTTCAGCTGGACAACCTGATCAATTCCAAGATTGAGGTAACACGTAATGGCGGTTCCAAGGAAATTCTTGGTCTTACAGATGCTCAGAAGGCTGATTTCATCGAGGGTTACTACAAAGAAGGTACATCCTTCGGTGATGGCTTTATGTACACACTTCCATTCTCCAAGTCCACAGAAGTTCTTTACTACAACAAGACCTTCTTCGAGGCTAACGGCCTTTCCGTTCCTAAGACATGGGATGAGATGGAGGAGCTCTGCAAGAAGATCAAGGCTATCGATCCTGAATCTATTCCTCTCGGCTATGACTCCGAGGCTAACTGGTTCATCACAATGTGCGAGCAGCTTGGTTCCCCTTACACAAGTG
>JAZUHR010000292.1:0-3200 GCA_045641825.1 Lachnospiraceae bacterium | reverse complement strand
CCTTGCTGGATGTACAATTTCCATCGCAGACTTCAAGGAAGTTATTTCTAAGTCTATTGCAAACGTAAAGTAATTCGTTTATAAGTAAGGGAGGGCATTACGTGTCCTCCCTTTTTATTTTATATTTATACTTACCGTATGTGAGGTTTATATGAAGATCAAAAGAATAATCTGCCTGCTTATCATTTTCACAGTTATGCTTTGCGGATGCGGAAAAGACAAAACAAATGATCACAGATACTCTACTGTCCTTTTCGACTACTTCGATACTGTGACCTCCCTCATAGGATATACCGACACCGAGGAGGAATTTAAAGAAATCTGTGCCTTTGTTGAAAGTGAACTGAACAGATATGACAATCTTTATGATGCCTATGACCCTCTCACAGGTACCCACAATATGTATTATGTCAATCGTCATGCAGCTGAAGCTCCCGTAACCGTAGAGGCTGATTTGCTCAATTTATTCATACTGGGCAAAGAGATTTATACACTTACCAATGGCATGACCAATTTCGCTATGGGTGCAGTCTACCGTATCTGGCATGAACACAGAGACGATGCGGAGTACGACCCTCTCTCTGCCACCCTGCCCACCATAGATGAGCTTACCCGTGCTGCCCAGCACGTCAATTTGGACGATATTGTAATCGATAAGGAAAATTCCACCATTTTTTACAAGGATCCTCTTCTTAAATGCGATGTGGGTGCCTTTGCTAAGGGCTATGCCATAGAGCGCATAGCACAGGACCTGTTAAAAAAAGGAGTTACCAATTTCAGCCTTAATGTAGGCGGTAACGTCCGCACTCTCGGTCCCAAGCTCAATGGTGATTCCTGGTCAGTAGCTATTCAGAACCCTGATCTTTCATCGGATAACCCTTATGCTGAGACCATATATACCTACGACACTGCTCTCGCCACATCCGGCACTTACCAGCGCTTTTTCTATGTGGACGGAGTACGTTATCACCATATTATTCATCCCGAAACACTCTTCCCGGTAAATAATTTTGAATCCGTTTCCATACTTAACAAGGACGCCGGTCTCGGCGATGCACTGTCAACAGCGGTATTCAATCTTTCTCTGGAAGACGGTAAAAAGCTTATAGATTCCATTCCGGACACTGAAGCCATGTGGATTCTTCCCGATGGCAGCAAGCACTATACTTCGGGCTTCATGTCAGGCATGACTCCCGAACATAACTAAGACTATTAACCCTCGAGGTTTTATGAATACATTTATCGATAACAAAACAGCCTTCAGAGAAGGCCTAAAAACAGGAATTCCCATAGGGGCAGGATATCTGGCAGTCGCCTTCTCTCTGGGCATGATGGCAAAGCAGATTGGGCTTACCCCTTTGCAGGGATTTATATCCAGCTTTGTGAATCACGCTTCCGCAGGAGAATATGCAGAATTCACCGTAATAAAGGGCGCCGGCTCCCTTTTGGAAATGGCAGTGATTATTTTCATCACCAATCTCCGCTATTCCCTTATGAGCCTGTCCTATAGTCAGCGTTTCAGCCCCCAGACAGGACTTCTTCACAGACTGCTTATGTGCTTCGGTATCAGCGATGAGATATACGGCGCCACCATCGCCCAGACAGGGCCTCTGGTACCCGCTTACACCTACGGACAGATGCTTATCGCTCTCCCCTCCTGGTGCAGCGGTACAGCCCTCGGAATAATGATTGGCAATATCCTGCCTGATGTTGTGGTGGCAGCTCTTTCCGTGGCCCTCTACGGCATGTTTTTAGCCATAATCATCCCCCCCTCCAAAAAGGACAAAATCGTAGGTCTCTTTGTTATAATAAGCTTCCTGCTAAGCTATCTGGCATCTGTTTTGCCATTTACCAAGGAACTCAGTGAAAGCATACGCACCATTATTTTAACCGTTTTTATTTCAGGGCTTGCAGCCCTGCTTTTCCCAAGGAACGAAAAGGAGTGAACCGGTCGGAGCTATGAATATTAACATTTATTTGTACATAATGACGGCCGGCCTGGTATCTACCCTGATTCGCGTCCTGCCATCTACCCTCATCAGAAAAAAAATAGAGAACCGCTTCCTGCAGTCCTTTCTCTATTATCTCCCATATATAACCATCGTCGTTATGACTTTCCCGGCCATAATTAACAGTACGGATCATTTAATTTCCGGAATCCTGGCTCTCATTGCAGGAGTCTGCATTGCCTGGTTTACCTCCAATCTCTTCGTGGTAGCCGGCAGCTGTTGCGTAGTGGTATTCGTGACAGAAATGATAATCACATATCTATTATAGCAGCTTCCTGCGTATAGCAAGCTCCTTGCTATAGCATCCTTCAGATATTTACTGCTTATAGCCGTGCCATTGCTATAAGTCCCTTCACATATAACATTTTTCTTTACAATTCGCAAAATAAAGAGCTGTACTCAGTGAAATATAACTTAAATATGACCTTGCTTTATCAAGTGCATATCTTTTCACCGAGCACCGCTCTTTTTATTAAAATTGCTGTTTAAAATTGCTATTTATAATCGATATTTAGCTATTTCTTTAACCGCTATCCAGTTATAACTTTAATCTTTATTCTGTTATTGCTTTAATCAGCATTCGATTATTTTTTAAAGATTGCTTCTACCTTCTTAAGCTGCTCTCTTATCTGGAGGTGCTGTGGGCACTTTCTTTCACAGAATCCGCAGTTCTTGCAAGCGTCGCTGAGTTTTCCACCATCAGCCACATACTTATTGTACATGCCCTGAGCATGGTCTGTAAGACCATACACGTTATGGTAGGTAAACATATTGAAAATCTTTGGAATCTCAATACCCGCAGGACAAGGCTGACAATATCTGCAGCCTGTACAATAAAGATCCGAAAACTTCTTAAGCTGCTCCATTGAGTCGCCAAGTACTCTCCACTCCTCCTCAGAGAAATTTGTTGCTCCTGATGCCAGTTCTGTATTCTGTCGCACCATGTCTACAGTCTGCATACCGGAAAGTGCACAGGAAAGATTTGGATTGCCCAGGCAGAATTTGAAAGCCAGCTCATAGGTAGGCAAAGACTCTTTACCTGTAAGCTTAGCATAGAGCTCTGTAGGTGCTGCCAATCTGCCACCGCCTACAGGTCCCATTGCTACGGTACCAAGGCCCTTCTCGTGAGCGTATGCCAGCATTTCTTCATTGCTTCTGTCAATGATATTATACTGCACCAGCATGCTCTCC
>JAZUHR010000291.1:0-9774 GCA_045641825.1 Lachnospiraceae bacterium | reverse complement strand
CATTACAGACTCCTTCTTGGTCTGAGGAGGTGTAGGAGGCAGTGGATATACTCCCAGAATTTTAAAGCCATCAGTCATCTGAGCATCGAGAGCTGCAAACACCTGCCCAAGGCTTTCGCAGGAATTAAGCTCCATATCGAAGTATTCACCTTCGCTGGTCTGACCTACGCCCAGAGGGGCTGCGAAGGACATAATCTGATGAGGATGATAACCATTGGAATAGGTGACGTCGATTTCTGCTCTTCTCACAGCCTTCTGGAAAAATCTCATAGTGTCCAGATGAGACAAAAATTTAAGAGATCCATATTTTGCAAATTTAACACGAATTGTCATTATAAATCCTTTCTGCTTACGATTATTCGAAATCGCCTTCACCGTTTACAGCTTCTGCAGTCTCATAGCATACTCCGCCATGGAAAGAGAAAGCACCACAGCCGGCACATTTTTTACGGCAATTAGGAGTAACAGTCTCGGATAAGCCCTTCTGGTATTCACGCCATAAGAACTTACGGGTAACGCCCACATCGATGAAATCCCATGGGAAAAGCTCGTTCTCGCCTCTGTCACGGAAGCAGTAGAAATCCAGGTCAAAGTTCATTTCCTTGATGGTATCGTACCAGATATCTCTCTTGAAGCAATCAGTCCAGGAGTCGAAAATACAGCCCTTTCTATATACATTTAAAAGCAGGTCAGCAACTCTCCTGTCACCTCTTGCAAAAATACCTTCCAGAATAGTCAGATCCGAATCATGCCAGTTGTATTTGATGGAACGGGCATTGAGCTGTGAACGCACCTTGGAACTCAGGAAATGAGCCTTATTTTCAAATTCTTCGGCAGTGTTCATTCTTACCCACTGGAACGGAGTAAAAGGCTTGGGAACAAAGAAACTGGTACTGGTGGTGATAGCAATTTTACCGTTTCTCTCTTCCTTGGGGATGGTATAGTACTCTCTGGCAATCTTGTCGGACAGTGTGGCTATAGCCTCTATATCCTCCTCGGTCTCTGTAGGCTGGCCCAGCATGAAATAAAGTTTAACCTTATTCCAGCCGCCTCTGAAGGCCTCCATGGCACCGTTCAAAATATTTTCTTCGGTTAATCCCTTATTGATAACATTGCGAAGTCGCTGGGAGCCTGCTTCCGGTGCGAATGTCAAAGAGGACTTATTGATATCCTGCACCTTGCTCATAACATCCAGAGCAAAGGCATCGATTCGAAGTGATGGCAGGGAAATATTCACATACTTGGGGCCGAATTTTTCTATTAAAAAATACACCAGTTCCTGCAGACCTCTGTAATCACTGGAAGACAGGGAAGACAGAGTAATCTCCTCGTGTCCTGTATTCTTAATCATCTTCACAGCCTGCTCCTTAAGGAACTCTACATCACGTTCACGAATAGGCCTGTAAAGCATGCCTGCCTGACAGAATCGACAGCCTCTGATACAGCCGCGCTGAATTTCCAGTGTTACCTTATCCTGAACTACCTGCAGGTAAGGCACTACCGGCGCATCCGGATAATAGGTGTTGTCCAGCTTCATTTCCACCTGCTTACGGATGGTCTTCTTAGCATGAGGATTGTTGGGAGTAAAGCTCTTAAGTGTACCATCCTCATTGTATTCAACATCATAAAATTTAGGTACATACATACCCTCGATATCTGCAACCATTTCCAGAAAATTATCGCGGGAGCCGCCATTCTCACGATTTTTCCTATAGGCCTCGATAATATCTTTATATACGGTCTCGCCTTCACCCATATAGAAAAAGTCGAAAAATGGGGCCAGCGGCTCCGGATTGTAGGAGCAGGGTCCGCCGCCGATTACGATAGGATCATCTTCTGTTCTATCTGTTGCAAAAAGCGGGATTCCGGACAGCTCCAGCACCTGTAAAATATTGGTATAGCACATCTCGTACTGAAGAGTAATACCCAGGAAATCAAAGTTTTTAACAGGCTCCTGAGACTCCAGGGCAAAAAGAGGAATATGCTTTTCACGCATAATCTTGTCCAGATCCGGCCATGGTGAGTAGACTCTCTCACACCATACCCCATCGAACTTATTGAACATATCATAAAGAATCTGGATACCCAGATGACTCATGCCTATCTCATATACATCAGGAAAGCACATGCAAAAACGCACATCCACCTGGCTCTTATCCTTCATAATGGAATTTACTTCTCCGCCAATATAGCGTACAGGCTTCTCGATATTCAAAAGAATTTCATCAGATAAAGCTGTTTTTCTCATATAATCTCCTTTGTGAACGAAGTGAAAAAATGGAGACCCCCGAAGGGGTTTGAAAAGCTAAGCCTTCTTGCAAAGCATGAATTATCATGGCTTAGCGTCCTTTTTATCTCCTTTTTAAAAAATCTCTTATAATTCTACCATAAGTCCAAATAAGAAAAAAGTATTTGTTGAAAAGAGAAGGGATTTTATCTATAATTATTTTATTAAAAATAAAAATACGAAAGAGGTTTATATATGTACTGTCCAAAATGTAAAAATGAATATCGTAAAGGTATTGAGATATGCCCTGAATGCAATGAGACACTTGTAGAAGAATTGCAGGAGGAAATAGATTTTATCGAGCTTTTCCGTGCTGAAGACGAAAATCTCGCCGGCGAGGTGGCCAGATATTTTGAGCATATCGGGCTTAAATATGATATTGCACTTGACCCTGAGACAGGCGAAAGTATTTTTAGCATCGATAAGAAAGAACTTAAAAAAGCCAAGCAGGAAGCAGCTACTGTTATCAAGGTATATCAGGAAAAGAAGCTTGAGGAAGCAGTATTAAACCCTTCAGATGAGCAGGAAGAGGCTGACGATGAGGAGGAAGTCGAAGAAGCCGTAAATAACGGTAAAAAATATGTAAGTGCAAAAGACCGTACCAACGACTACCGCTCTTCCGGAATTCTTTTTATCATAATGGGCATTGTGCTTGTTATTATTGCCATTGTAAATCTTATGGGAATAGTTGATTTCGTGCCTGCTAAAATGTCCCAGATACTCATGCTGATTTTGGGCTTTGTATGTGTGATAGGCGGTATCGCATCCCTCATCCGCTCCAAGGCTATACTTCTTGAGGTCTCCGGCGAGGAAGAATTGATTGACAAAATTAAGGCCGCTCTTTCAGAAAAATTCCCGCCTCTCACCTTTGCTGAGATGATGGAGGACTCCGATACTACTCCCGAACTCCGTTATCTTCAGGTTCAGGCTGAGATAAAAAAAGCTATGTCCGAAGTCTTCCCTGAAGCAGCACCCGAGATGCTGGATGAATATATTGAAGAATACTGTGAATCCATGTTTGATTAAAACTAATTTTAAAAGGGTACGTGACTAAGCAGTCCGTACCCTTATTTCATATCATATATAAATTTATTTTACCTAAAACTAATCTCACTATAAAATCAATCCAGTGAAAACAGCTCCATAATCTCTTCTTTGGTCAGGGAATTGATGAAAACCTCTTTTGTGGAAATCACCGAATCCGACAGTTCTTTCTTCTTGTTTTGGAGCTTGTAAATCTTTTCTTCGATAGTGCCTCTGGTAATAAGCTTAATTACCTCCACCACATTCTTCTGCCCTATTCTGTGAGCTCTGTCCGTAGCCTGGTTTTCAACAGCCGGATTCCACCATGGATCGAAATGAATTACAGTGTCTGCCCCGGTCAGGTTAAGACCTGTACCTCCTGCTTTAAGGGAAATCAGGAACATATGGCGTTCGCCGGAATTAAAGGCTTTTACATAGTCCACTCTTTCCGTATTCTTGGTAGAGCCATCCAGGTAAAAATATGTGTAGCCACGCTTATCCAGCTCCTTCTTAATGATATCCAGCATGGAAGTAAACTGTGAAAAAACCAGCACTCTGTGGCCGTTTTCGATAAGATTGGGAAGTAACTCCAGGAAAAGCTCCAGCTTGCCTGAGCCACCATCGTAATTATCCAGGAAGGTAGCCGGATGACAGCAAATCTGACGAAGTCGGGTAAGAGCTGCCAAAATCTGGAAACGGGATGCATTGATTCCTTCATTCATAAGCTCTTCACGAAGATCGCCCTTAACGCTCTCAAGGTAAGAAAGATAGATATTCTTCTGCTCTTCTGAAAGCTCAGCAGTCATCTTTTCTTCGATTTTATTCGGAAGTTCTAAAAGCACATCATTCTTCATTCTGCGCATTACAAAGGGCTGAATACGCTTATTAAGAATGGCCTTGGCATTGTCATCGCCCTTGGATATCGGCTTCTCATACTTGGTAATAAATTTAGTATAAGAAAGCAGATAAAATGGCATAATAAAGTCAAAAATCGACCAAAGTTCGGACAGACTGTTCTCTATAGGTGTGCCTGTAAGGGCAAAACGATGCTTGGATTCAAGGGCCTTTACGGTCTTGGCATTTACGGAAGCTGCATTCTTTATAAACTGGGCTTCATCCAGAAAAATAGTATTAAATACCTTATTTTCGTAGGCCGCATAGTCTCTTCTGACCAAAGGATATGAGGTAATAAGAACATCGAAATCTCCGCTGTCCTTAATGAGATTTTCACGATCCGCAGGCAGACCTTCGATTATTCTACACTTTAAGGCCGGTGAAAAATTCTCGAATTCGTCCATCCAGTTATATACTACAGATGTAGGACAAACGATAAGGAACTGTCCCTCCGGATCTCTCTTTTTCATCTCAGTAATATATACAATACTCTGAAGTGTCTTACCCAGTCCCATATCGTCGGCCAGGATTCCGCCCAGGCCGTTATTAGCCAGATTCATAAGCCATCTATAGCCATTTACCTGATAAGGGCGTAAGGAAGCGTTGATACCCTGCGGCACAGAGTAGTCTTCTTTTTCACCATCCAGAATATTGGAAACCAAAGCCTTGAATTCCTCATTCTTGCTGACTATAAAACGACCCTCGTCGAAAATTCTGTCGGCAAAGAGAGCCAGGCCCTTGGATATCTTGAGCTCGTCCTTTCTCTCAATATCCTTGGCAGATATAGACAAATCATCCAGAATGTCGTTCAAATCCTGAAATTCCTCGGACTGTAGATCTATGAAGGAGCCATCCGCCAGACGATAGAACTTTTTCTTAAGTCTGTAGGCTCTGAAAATCTGCTTCATTTCCTCCTTGGAAATATCTCCGTAGGAAAGGCTCAAATCCAGTAGGTCGCTCTCCTTGGACACATTTAGGCCTATAGAAAAACGACGATTCTGGTAATTCTTAAGCTTCTTGAACTCTTCTGAGTAATAGAGATCTGCATACTCCTTAAGCTCATCCACGCCTTCAGTAATAAAGTTATAGATACCGTTATCAGCTCTAAGAAGATAAAAACCGGAAAAGGCATCAAAGCCGTGGCTCTCCAGGATTTCTGCCATTTTCCTCTCATTTTCTTTATTTCTGAGGATTATAAATGGCTCACTCTTGGGGCTCTCAAAGGAATTGAACTTATACTCTCCATAGGTAAAAATAAGCTCGGCCTTTATATAGTTATTATATTTATCGAAATAGATTTCAGCCTTAAGAGGAGGCGCAATATACTTGTCGGATAACTCCTCAGGAATTGCGATTTCCATAGTCTCATGGAGCTTGGGAAGTACATTTTCAAGAAAACGTTGCTTGTATTTTCCTTCAAAAACAAGGGCAGGTCTGTCACCGCCTAAGTTATTAAAAAATGGCAGGAAATTTCTCAAAAATGACTTGTCCGGGGTATATAAAAAGCCATCTCTGTAGAGCACTTCTCCATTTTCCGTAACAGGAATAACAGGCTCTTTATCTTTGTAGTCCAGAATAACGGAATCGTTAAAATCAATAAGATCAAACTCGATATTGGGGTTCTGGGTAAGGCATTTTACGTCTGTGTAGGTATTGCCGTAAAGCTCAAGCGTACAGGAAAGGTTCCCGATCTGCTTAAGAAGCTTAATAAAGAGGAACTTGGAAATAATCATCTGGCTGCGGGAAAAAATCTCATTGCCATCCTTTCCTGCAGTAAGCTCAGATACATCAAAAATACCCAGAAGGTAATCCAGGAAAAGTTTGGAATCCTTATCAAAGGCGCTTTCTCCGTAGATAAAGTGGAAGTCTTTCCCAAGTACGATTGGCTCCTGTTTTACAAAGGAATCCAGGAATTTCTTAATATTCTGCACCTTATAAAGACGACCGGAGCCCACCTTAATGGAAATCATAGCCTTACCGGAGGCGTTTTTTAACATGTTGGGCAAGGTAATGACCGGTTCAATATGAAAAACATCTCCTGTCATTGACAGACTATTCTGATTATCGAAATAGTCCAAAACATTGTAAATTCTTTTTTCTTCGGGAGTCTTGGGCAAATTCCCTTCCATTTTTTCCTGACGCTTATAAAGCATGCAAAGTGAACAGATGACATGCTTGCAGGCTCCCTTTTCCAGCTTGGAGCCGGGACAGGTACAGGTGAAATCAAACATACCGTCAGATAATTCAGTAATGTTTACCACATAGGAGGAAGCCCCTTTTATTTCAAAGCGGTACTTATTGTTCTGCTTTGAATAAGTGGCAGACTGGATATGACCATTATTAAAATAAGTGACGCCCTTATTGTAGGACATCTCGTCTGATGCTAAATCTCTAATTTTTTGCTTAGAAAGATGAATCATTTTTTGTCCTTATAAAGATGTGTTCAAAACATTTATACGGGGATATCAAGGGTTAACTGCAATTCCTGCTGTACCTCTATCTTGAAGTCTTCCAGCTTTTCAGGATTTACAATAGGAAGGTCGGATAGGCTGGAAAGACCGAAGTGACGTAAAAATTCCTCTGTGGTACCGAAGACGATGGGGCGTCCGGGAGCCTCCATACGTCCCAATTCACAAGCCAGATTGTATTCTACCAGCTTACTTACCGCATGATCGCAGTTAACGCCGCGAATAGCGGAAATTTCAGTTCTGGTGATAGGCTGCTTATAGGCAATAATAGAAAGAGTCTCAAGTAAAACATCGGTAAGCACAGGCTTCTTGGGAGCGTGGGCAACCTTTATAATATACTCATACATCTGAGGCTTGGTGCAAAGCTGGAAGGAATCGTTAAGTTCTATAATCTGAATACCGCGATCAGACTCTTTGTACTGGAGCATCATGTCTCTCAAAATATTCCTTACAGTATCCACATCCTGCTCTAAGGCGATGGCAATTCTATCAGCCTCAACAGCTTCGCCCATCGTAAAAAGTATTGCTTCAATTTTTGCTTCTAATGCTTTTATTTCGTCCATTTACAAATCCTTTATCTACAGTCCGAAGGAATTAGTCTCGTCAAAGTCAACTATATCATTGGCTGTATATTCTATCTCAATATCTTCAAATATATCCTTCTGTGAAATATTCATTCTGCCCATTTTCATAAGCTCTAATATACACAGGAAGGTTACTATCACGTCCATCTTGTGATGCTGAGATTCCAGCAGGGTTTTAAAAGAAAACTTTCTGTGGAGAATGCCATATTCCTGAACATGATACATTTTTCTGGAAAGGCTGATTTCTTCCTTTTCAATCTTACCGAATTTGCTTCTGATAGGATCCACTTTATCTTCACGCTTTTTCATTACTGCGTCGAAAATATCGTTAAGCTTTTTCAGCGTAATGTCATTAAGCAGGTCAGATACAGGGACTTCCTCATGGTAATTAAGAATTTCCGGAGGCAGATTGGACTTTCTGAAAAGCATTCTGTCTGCATCCAGCTGCATATCCTTAAGCTCAAGACTGGTGTACTTATACATCTTGTACTCCAGGAGTCTTTCCACAAGCTCGGCTCTGGGGTCGATTTCCTCACCGGTCTCTTCGTCGATCTCCTTGGGCAAAAGCATATCGGACTTAAGTCTGAGTAAGGTGGACGCCATTACCAGGAATTCACTCATGGTATCCATATCCTTTTCCTCTATCCCTGCAATTGCCTCCAGGTACTGATCTGTAATCTCCGCTATGGGAATATCATAGATATTGATTTTATTTACATCTATAAGGTGCAGAAGCAGGTCCAGAGGACCTTCAAATGCTTCCAGTTTTACAGGTATTGCTGCCATAAAAAATCCTTTTTCTTATATTTCTAACATAATAACTTCGCATCTGTCATGAATACGTAAGGGAATGCTGTGAGAGCCCATGCCCCTGTGCACCAGTAGGCGGCTGCCTCTTACGGAATACATGCCGGCTGCTCTCCTGGGTCCCGTGGGACTGGAAAAAATAAGCCCCTCTCCGTTCATAAGACGTATAAGACCGCCATGACAGTGACCGGAAATCACCAGGTCAGGATTCAGTGCCTTAATATACATATCCACATAGTCAGGATTATGGGCCAGAACTATTCTGGGGAGTTCGGTCTGTTTGTCCTTGTAATAGGACAAATCCTCATTTTCAGTATTATAAAAATGGAATTTCTTGTAAAAACGTCTGTCCAGAGTAAGTCCATGAATAGCCAGTCCGTCTATTTCCGCCTCTTCATTGTCTAGAAGATAGCAATTTGCAGGAAGTCCCTTCAAATACTCCTTCCAAAGAGCGGGATGATTGGCCCTGTAGGTCATTTCATGATTGCCAAGACCATAATATATATCAGCGATTTCCGCCAGTCTGTTTATTACAGTCATGCCCTTTTCATAATTTTTGGTCTTTTTGTTTATCATATCTCCTGCCAAAAATATGTAATCCGGCTTTTCATCTCTTATTCTTTTGTAGGTCTTTTCGGACACAGGGCAATCATGCAGATCAGATATTACACAAACCTTCTTATGAAGGCCCAGAGGGACCTCCTCATAGTGGAAATCGATTACCTTGTGCTCGTATATCTCATACAATGTAAACAATACAAAAAGTATGATTAAGACTATAATTAATTTAATAAACCATTCCATATCTTAGAAAATTACGGTCTCATCCTTGGTGACAATACCTAAAACATGCTTAGGCTTTTCTATCTTTTTCTCAGAGTACTTATATGCTGCCTGGAGACGGGCTGAAGCGGCTTTAAGCTTCTCTATGTCATTGGCATAAAGTGTAGCTATAGGATCGCCCTTGGAGACATAGTCTCCTACCTTCTTTCTGATCTTGATACCTACGGAAAGATCGATTTCGGACTCCTTGGTCTCACGACCGCCACCCAAAATAAGGCTGGTCATGCCGATTTCATCGGTAAGAATTTCGGATACATATCCATCAGTCATGGAAATAATGTCCTCGCAGAATTCTGTATGAGAGAACTTGCCGTTCTTCTCGATAACAGATGCATCTCCGCCCTGAGCTGCTACGAATTCCTCGAGCTTCTTAAGAGCAGAACCGTTTTCTATGGTAGCCTTTAATAGTCTTTCTGCTTCGGATGCATCCTTGGCTTTTCCTGCTCCAATAAGCATGTAAGAAGCGAGAGTGATTGAAGCCTCCATCAAATCCTCAGGGCCACGACCCTTGAGGGCTTCTACGGCTTCATAGGCCTCCAAAGCATTACCTACATATTCACCCAGAGGCTGGCTCATATCTGAGAGTACTGCATAGGTCTTACGGCCACAGCCCTCACCTAAGCGGACCATAGTCTCTGCCAGGTTCTTTGCATCCTCTAAAGTCTTCATGAATGCTCCGGAGCCTACCTTTACATCGAGAACGATTACATCTGAACCAGCAGCAATTTTTTTACTCATAATAGAAGCTGCGATAAGAGACATATTGTCTACTGTAGCAGTAACGTCACGAAGAGCATAAATCTTCTTGTCGGCAGGTACCAGATTGGCTGTCTGACCCATAATTGCAAGACCGACTTTATTTACATTT
>JAZUHR010000290.1:0-3681 GCA_045641825.1 Lachnospiraceae bacterium | reverse complement strand
CGTAGTTACGAAGGAGAGTCTGATCGCAGTGGTTGGAAATCAGCACCCATTTTTTCTCCTTGCCTTCAGCCAGGCCGTAGAGATTCTTTTTCTCGGAAAGCTTTATCTTGTAGGATTTCTTGGCAAAGGTCTTGGAGGCATTGCCACGGAGACGGATTCCGGCTTCCATGGGCTCCTTTTCATAGCTGCCGTCGGGACTCTTGAATTCCATGTCCACGGTGGTATAGGCATCACCCTCGGAGATGCGCTGGCCTCGGGTATTTATATAGACCGCAGGGAGGGACTCCATCTGAAAGCTGTCGGGGTCAGGTGTAAGCGTGGGGAGAGCCGACAGGGTGGGAGTGAGAGTCGGTGCTAGGGTCGGAGTATTGGTAGGAGCCGGAGTCTGCGTGGGAGAGGGAGTGGCATTTCCTTGACCGCAGGCGGAAAAAAGGAGGGCGGCGGCCAGCATACTGCCGAGTGTAAGCAGGGCCCGTGGTCGGCCGGTAGAAGTCATTTTTTTCATAGTTAATACCTCATAGGGTGTAGTAATCCTGATTATAGCATACATGATAAAGAGCTGAAAGAAGAATTACACAAAAGATTGTAAAAAACGCCGGGCTATTCTATAATAGAACCAATAAGAAAAACCATGGGAAAATCAATAGAAAATTCATAGGAAAATCATTGGGAAATTCAATAGGAAATTCAATAGGATAATCAATGGAAAATTCATAGGAAAACAGGAAATCAGGAGGACGGAATATGGAAAATACAGTTGAAAAGAAAATAATTGATGTGGCTATTATCGGCTCAGGGCCTGCGGGAATGTCTGCTGCCTTGAATCTCAAGCTTCATAATAAGAGCATTGTGTGGTTCGGCAGCGCCAGCCTCAGCGACAAGGTGGAGAAGTCTGAGTGTATCGCAAATTATCCGGGTTTTACCAAAATTACGGGTAGAGAACTGAATGAGAAGTTCAGAAGGCAGATTGAGGAGGAAGGGCTCACAATCATTGATAAAAAGGTGACCAACATCTCCAGGACCAAAAGTAAGTTCATGGTGCTGGCGGATAATGAGATATACGAGGTTAAATCAGTCCTCATGGCTACCGGAGCAGTGAGTGCCAAGGGCTTCGAGAATGAAGAGGAATATCTGGGGCGCGGCGTCAGCTACTGCGCTACCTGCGACGGCTTCCTTTATCAGGGTAAGACTATAGCGGTATTCTGCGGCTCCAAGAAATATGAGCATGAGGTGGAGTACCTGGCAGGACTTGCTGCCAAGGTCTATCTTTTTACAGGCTACAAGGACAGTGAGATTCAGCTGCCGAACGTGGAGATGTTGCCAGCACCGGTAAAGGCTATAAGGGGCGGAATGAAGATTAACGTAATCGAGCTCTCGGACGGAAGTCAGGTGGCCGTGGACGGCTTTTTCGTACTCAGGACTTCTGTGGCTCCGGCCACGCTCTTAAGCGGACTTCAGATGGATGGGCCTCATATCCAGGTGGACAGACAGTGTCGTACCAATAAAGAGGGAGTATTCGCCGCAGGCGACTGTACCGGAAGGCCGTATCAGATTACCAAGGCTGTGGGAGAGGGCAATATTGCGGCTCATTCCCTGCTGGACTATCTGGCAGAACCGGAAAAGTGATAAATAGTCAGTTGAATTAGCATAAATATAAAGAGCGTGTATACAATCCTGTACAAATAGTACAATGTGAAGGGCGGTGGACACACTCTTTTTTTGTGTTCAAAATCGGTTTCGGGTATGCGACACAAGGGGCGGAAAGCCTTATTTTTACTGAATTACAGAGTGTAAAGCGGCAATTATAACCTAATTATAAAAAACAACAAGAAAAAGTTAACAATTTTTTTAGAAAGTATTGCAATTTTTAATAATCGTAGTATAATTACACATTATTTTAACAGACTAAAGCGTTGGAGCGTTGTAGCGTTGGCGCGATGTAGAGATACATGGCAGGCTAGGATGGATAACGCAGAGGGGAAAAAAGGAGGACAGATCATGAAAAAGTTTTTCAGATCTAAAACAATTATCGGTCTTGTACTGGTACTCAGCCTTCTCTTTTCAACAGCTACTCCTGCATTTACAGCAAATGCAGCAGAGGCAGCTAACGGTAGCCAGGGTTATCGTTTTGAAAAGGTTGACAACAGTGCAATTAAGACACACCACATTGTGGGCGACCGCGTTGTAACAAACGGTGTCGGCACTACACTTAAGGATACCGACAAGGTACGTGTTTCCATCGTACTTGACGGTGCTTCCGTAATTGACAAGGGCTTCTCTACAGAAGATATCGCTGCAAATAGCGATGCTCTCAGCTATATTTCCGCTCTTAAGAAGGAGCAGAAAAAGGTTGAGAAGAAGATTTCTTCTGCAATCAAGGGCGAGCTCTCCGTACAGTGGAATCTGACAGTAGCAGCAAATGTTATTGCAGCAGACGTAAACTACGGTGATATCGATGCTATCGCAGCAGTTGATGGCGTTAAGCAGATTATCGTAGAGACAAAGTATCTGCCTTGCAGCCCACTTGTATCCGATGATCCTAACATGGCTATTTCCACAGGCGTTATGACCGGTGCTCAGCAGGCTTGGGCAAAGGGCCAGACAGGTGCAGGCGGAAGAATTGCCATCATCGATACAGGTCTTGATATTGATCACATTTCTTTCAACAACAATGCATTCCTTTATGCTCTTGCAGAAAATGCAGCAGCAGCAGGCATGACAGTAGATGCTTATATGGAATCTCTTGATCTTCTGGATACAGAGGAAATCGCTTCCGTACTTACACTTCTTAATGCTTATGCCAATACACGTGGCCAGCTTACAGCTGACATGGTAGCAATTTCTACAAAGATTCCTTTCGGTTTCAACTATGTAGATACTAACCTCAATGTAAGACATATCTATGACTCACAGGGTGAGCATGGTTCTCACGTTGCAGGTATTGCTACAGCAAACCGTTATATTGAGACAGCAGCAGGCGAATTTGCTGAGGCTCTTTCCACAGTATTCTGTGCAGGTAATGCTCCTGACGCACAGATCATGGTTATGAAGGTATTCGGCCAGGGCGGCGGTGCTTATGACTCCGACTACATGGCAGCTATCGAGGATGCTATCCTTCTTGGCGCTGATTCTGTAAACCTTTCTCTTGGTTCTACAGCTCCCGGCTTTACTTACAGCACATCTTACCAGCACATCATGGACAAGCTTACAACTACAGATACAGTAGTAGTTATTTCCCAGGGTAATGCAGGTCAGTGGGCTGATAATACCACTAACGGCGTTCTTTACGGTGATGATGTAAACTTCAACACTGCAGGTTCACCTGGTTCATTCACAAATTCCTTCACAGTTGCTTCCGTAGACAACTTCGGTAGCATCGGCAACGGTTTCAAGGTAGGCGATTTCGTATATGGCTATACTGAGAATACCGATTATGGCAACATGCCTCTTGCAAGCCTTGTAGGTCTTCAGGATTCTGCAGAAATCGAGTACGTATTCCTTGATGCTGTTGGTACAGAAGATGACTACGCAGGCATCGATGTAAGCGGCAAGATTGTATTTGTAAGCCGTGGTACAACAAGCTTCTTTGAAAAGGCTAACATCGCTGTAGAGCACGGTGCTGTTGCAACTATTATTTATAACAATCAGCCTGGTACAATTGGTCTTAATCTTACAGGATAT
>JAZUHR010000289.1:0-14300 GCA_045641825.1 Lachnospiraceae bacterium | reverse complement strand
TGATGGTTTTTACCCTGGTGCTGCTTGCAGCCTGCGGTAAGAAGGATCCGGTTATAATGATGAGCCGTACGGGGATCCTTCGGATATAATAAATACTCCTGATATTACTCCTGTATTGGAATTTAATGCCGCGGAGGCGGTTGACATTACCGCGGATATTTCAGCTACGGATTCCGGCGACATGATGATCATGCAGACGGGACCTACTGATTTCTCACCCTATGCCATTTCGGTGGGCATTCCCGATGGCTGGCTGTACTCCATTATAGGTGCTGAACATGATGGAGTATCGACCTTTGGTGTGGAGATTTACCCGGATATTCCTGACATTGAGGGAGCTGTTGTTGTCGAATACACCAATTACGTCGGTGTTCGCGGTACTGCACTTAACGAGCGCAGTGTGCTGATTAACGGCATGGAGGGTATACAGGGCTTCTCAGGCAGCGAAAACGACTGGGAATACATTGTGCTTTGCAATGATTTTGAGGGCTGTGCCATTCTGAATAACGGAAGTACCTGGGCCGGAGAATACAGTGACACTATTAACAAGATTCTTTCCACAATACAGTTTATAGGGTTGAGATAATAAAATAACGGAGATTATATGAATAATTCAAAGGCAGCAAAACTTGTCAAAATCATTATAATTGCGGTCGGAGCAGTTGCGGTAATGGCCGTCGGCCTGTTCCTGTGGGCCGTCTTTTCCGATGATACGCCCGACAATCCCGATGATCCGACCGTTACGCCTGTTATTCAGAACAATCTGAATATTACGGTCGTAAATAATGTAATTGTTGAGGGTCCCAATAAGGTTATATATGATGACAAGGATCTGAAGTTTACCATCGAGCCCGCAACCGAGGAGGAGATAAAAAAATCCTCCGAGAGCGGAACCACCAGGGACGGAAAAACCTGGAAGAGCTCTGGAAACCAGATTGTAGTCGACAACAAGAAGGTAACCGTTAATGAGAACAAAAAGAATAAGGACAATGGCAAAATAGCTGCCGTGGTTACAGCCCTCAGCTCCAATAAAGGATATACCAGGGGCGTTGATGACTACAACCATAATTACGCTGTGTATTACATGGAAGTTCCTAAGTGCATGCTCTACTATCCCAAGCAGCTGACCCTTGTTAAGGAGGGCGAGGACCAGTCCCTGCTCTTCAGAGACACAAGAAGCAATGCAGAGCTTAAGGTTACCATTTCGGAAAATAAATTTGCCTCCATGGATGAGGTAGAGAGTCTGATTGCAAACAGCGATTACAATCAGGTACTGGCTTCGGGAACAGACTGGTATTCAGCCGAAAAATACGGTAAGAGTACAACCACCTTCACCCTGAACGGTTTAGGCAATAAGTATGCGGTAAAGGCTGAGCTTACCTACGAGAAGAAGTATTCCTTTGTCTTTGAAGAGCTGAGAGCTCTGCTTAAATGCAAGTTTATTGAGAGCGGAATATGGGTAAGCAATGCCGGAGTCAATACTGCAGGCAGGCAGGTGCCCGCTGTTGCAAAATCGGCCGGAGCCTATGACCCCGTCTTAAAGCGTACCTCCTATTATTCAAAGGAGCTTAAGTGCGTTATTGCATACCCTGACATTTTCTCAAAGGTTTATACCGAGGATAGCACAGTATATTTTACCGATCCTGCAACAGGTGCATTAATTGAGCTGGGAAGACAGGATGATAACGGATGGACCATAGGTGATATTCAGGCTGCCTTTGAGGCTGAGGGAGCTGACAGTGATCTGGTAAGCGACCATTCCCTTCGTGCACAAAATAAAGAGGGCATATATTTTGTTACTATCAGAGACGGATATATGTGGTCAGCGTCCATGACCTATATGCCGGAGTATGAAGGAATTTACTCCTATGCCTACAGCATGTTTGAGATCTGCGTGGAGGGTGATGATGTCAACACTACCGAAATGCAGGAAATTTATTTCCCTGCCTTTAACTGCTATGTGGTAATGCCCGTTCAGTATGAAGAATACGGTACTGACGGTGATATCCATCTGATAAGGGATGCCTTTACCGGCATGGAGGCAAGGCTTTCCTTCACGGAGGTTAAGGATCCTGCGGACTATGACAACCTCTACAACATGTTCCATGTGGTTGCTGAAGATGATGACCTTCTGCTGGGCGAGGATTATGTAAAATGGCATAATCAAAGCGGACTTTTCCTTGGAGCCGTAGGCCGCGAATACGCAGCAATGCTGGAACTTTCATATCCCAATGCCTATGAGGTCTATAAGAGCTGCTGGAAGGATTTTGGAATTGCCTTTTACACGGGCGAGGAATTCATATCCGATGCTGAAGAAATACGTGATGAGGCTAAGGCTGCAATAGTTCTTGAGGCTGCAAAGGAAGAGATCATTAACGGGGATAATCAGACTGCTGATGTGTTCGGCAAGGCTGATAAAAATACCAAAAAGGATTCCAATACCGCCAAAAAGCTGGAGGATAACGGAAAGGAACAGGTAAAGAAGGAAAGCAGGACCGAGGAGTCTAAGAGTGAACCCAATCGCGTGCTTGTATATAAGACCGAGACAGATTATCTGGATGTAATTACAACCGGATATGAGTGGATGTATGAGTACCCCAACTCCTTCCCCAGACCCGCCGATACAAGAAAGGCAAGATACTATACCGTACTGTACACAATGAATGTTCTCGCCTACAACGGATACACAATTCCGGGTTATGCGGCGGATGTTTACAAGGTTGCGGACATTGTTGACGAGTACGTTAATTTCCTTATGAACGACGATCAGCGCATAGATTCAGACCTTGGTGAGGGTGTGGTTTCAGTATTTGAGGTACTGTGCTACTACCTTGGCATTGAGGAGGTTCCCCGGTACGTGCTCCCTGATTACAAGGGCAACGAAGTTGAGCCTACTGCAGCTCCTACCAAGGCACCTGCTGCAACTCCTACACCTACTCCTGTAGTGACTGCCGACGTTTCCAAGCCTGAACCTTCGGATGCTAAGAAGACCTTTGAAGTGCTTCCCTTTGATGAGATTCCTTATCTGGATGAAGAGACCGCAATTTACGGCTCCATTACCAGCCTTGAATATGAGAGAAATGACACAGTATATGCCATGATGCTGGATGCAATCGATATATTGCTGGACATGAATTTCGTATGTGAGGACAAGGATATAAGTGAATGGGGAGAGTATTATTACCTAAGAGGTTTCCTGCCGGGCACCGATATGGAAATGCTGATGGTAATAGACATAGAGAGCTACGGCATCACGGTAAACTGGATGCTGGAGGACTATGATTACTTCTTTGATGGCGGCTCGCTGACCTATTACAATGTTGAGTACAGTTATCGGTACATCAACCATTTGGACATCGTTATACATTACTTTGTAAATGACGTAAATCTCTTTGAAGACAAGTACAACAGCAGTTTGGCATACAGATATACCACCTGCGAATATGATATGACCGAACAGGGCTTTGATAAATGGGCACAGTCGGAAATATATGATTATGATGATACCTTAAGGACACTTGATGTGATCGAGGCGGGCTATTATGAGAACGGCGAGTTCTATATGATGCGTACCTATGTATACCTTGAGACCGAAGGAATTACCCTGTTTATTAACAATTACGGCAATGTTGAGAGTCTGTATTATTAGGGGCAAGGTTTATTCCGGTAACTGCAGATAATAACAAAAATGACATCCGCATAAGGGCACGGGCCTGCGTGCGGATGTTTTCTGCATAATAGAAGTTTCAAAAAGCTGTGGAAAAATGCCGTGAAAAAGGCTATAATGTGGCCTGGCTGTATTTTTTTGAACAAGAGAGTTACAGGAAACAATGGACAAAAAATTGATAGATAAGGATTTTTATAAAAGGTTATTTACACTGGTAGCGCCTATCGTCGTCCAGAACTTTATGCTGGCGTTGGTATCTGCCACGGATGCCGTTATGCTGGGGTATCTGACCCAGGATTCCATGACGGCGGTGAACTTCGCTGGGCAGGTCCAGTTTATACTCAGTATGTTTGTTACCGGTATCGCCGCAGGTCTGGGCGTAATGGCGGCCCAGTACTGGGGAAAAAAGGATAAGGCGACTATCGAAAAAGTGGTACCTATCGCCCTTAGATTAAATATGGTGATTGGTGTGGCTTTTACGGCTATGGCGCTGTTTGCACCCTGGATACCTATGAATATTTTGACGGACAGCGAGAGCATCCGCGCCATAGGCCTGGAATATCTGACATGGGTGGCTTTTTCCTACCTGCTTTGTGCTGTTTCACAGGTATATATGGCCATTCTTAAAAATACGGGACATACCCGCACCTGCTCTGTTATCAGCAGTACGGCAGTGGTTTTGAACATTGTTCTTAATTATATTTTTATCTTTGGTTTTCTCTTCGTGCCGGCTATGGAGGTCAAGGGAGCAGCCCTGGCCACAGTCTGCGCCAGACTCTATGAATTGATTTTTGCAATAATAGCATCTGCGAAAAAGGACCGCGTACATGTGAAATGGAGCAGGTTTTTCGCATCGGCGGGTCACGATTTAAATATGGACTTTTGGAGATATTCTTCACCTGTCCTCTGGGCGGCCCTGGTATGGGGTTTTGCTTACTCTTCTTACTCAGTAGTTATGGGGCATATGGGGGAGGACGCTTCAGCAGCATATTCCGTCACCGGAATCATCAGAAGTCTGGTAGCCTGTGGGGCTCATGGTCTGTCAGCCGGTACCGGTATCCTGATAGGTAATCTCTTGGGGGCGGATGAATTCGATAAGGCCAAGGCCTATGCCAATCGCCTGGTACTTTTATCCTTCTACGTGGGACTGATAATATGCGGCCTTATGTGCCTTATTGCCTTTACGGTGCCACAGTTTATGACCAATCTTTCAGATACGGCCAAGGATTACCTAAGATACACACTTATAGTCAGTGGAGTCAATGTTTGTGCTATGTCTTTAAATACGGTACTTTTGGACGGTATAGCCTGTGCGGGAGGAGACTCGGCCTTTGATATGAAGGGCAATCTGATCTTTATGTGGTGCTTCGGTGTACCGCTTTCCTTCCTGGCGGCCTTTGTTTTCAAATGGTCGGTGGAGGCAGTATTTATCTGCATTTCCCTGGATGAAGCAGTAAAACTTCCATTTATGCTTAAGCATCATTTTAAATATGTTTGGCTTAGAAACATCACCAGATAGGAGATTATATGAAAAACACAAAGACCACAAAACTTTTTATGTATGCCACCGAGTTTTTTGCCGGAATGAGTCTCATGGCGGTGGAGCAAGGTGCATCAAGACTTTTGGCTCCTTATTTTTCCAGTTCGCAGATTATCTGGACCATAATCATAGGCACCATAATGATTGCCATGGCTATCGGTAATGTATGGGGCGGTAAATCAGCAGATAAAAATCCTGACCCCGCTATTCTTTTTAGACGCCTGATCATTGCATCTATCTGGATAGCATTGATTCCTCTGGTGGGCAAATATGTACTTATGGGCATCACCGCGGTCCTTGCCATGGTGCTCCCCTCAAATTTCCTGGTGGCAGCGGCATTTATGAGCTGCGCAGTGCTTTTCGTATATCCGCTGGTGCTTCTGGGTACGGTTACTCCGTGTCTGGTAAAATACACTACAGGTACTCTGGAGGATAACGGCAGTACCGTAGGCTGGCTGGAAGCCTTAAATACTATCGGTTCCATTATCGGTACCTTTGTGCCTACTTTTGTGACCATTCCTGCGGTAGGTACCAGCCTTACCTTTATTATCTTCGCGGCTGTACTGCTTCTGCTTTCCCTGGCATATTTTATCGGGATAAAAAAGTTTTCAAAGGCCCTGGTTGCAGGCTTCATCGTAATGATTGTGAGCTCGGTTTTCGGCTACAATGATTCCTTTGCCTTCTGGGAAGAAAATCTGGCTTACGAAGACGAAAGTATGTACAACTACATTCAGGTTAAGGAAGACGATTACAGTGTCATTCTTTCCACAAATGTGCTTTTCGGCGTACAGTCCATCTACATGAAGGACAGAGACCTGACCGGAATGTATTATGACTATGCCCTGGCAGCTCCCTTCCTGGCAGGCTTTTCCGAAAAAGATTCGCCCAAGGTGCTTATCGTAGGTATGGCAACCGGAACTTATGCGACCCAGCTGACCAAGTATATTCCGGGTTCATCTATATCCGGTATTGAAATCGATGCTAAAATAGCGGCTCTTGCCAGTGAATACTTTAATCTGCCGGATTCAGTGGAGGTTATCGTAGCTGACGGACGCTCTACCTTGGCTGCTTCCGATGAAAAGTGGGACATCATTATGGTGGACGCTTATCAGGACATCACTATTCCTTTTCAGATGTCCTCCGTGGAATTTTTCACAGAGGTGAAAAAACACCTTGCCGACGACGGCGTAATGGTGGTAAATCTCAATATGTGGTCTGAGACTGAGGGCTCCATCAACCAGTATCTCTGCGACACTATAGATTCTGTCTTCGGAGAGGTAGCTACCGTGCAGGTCAGCAACGGCACCAATATGGAGCTTTTTGCCAGAGTATCCGATAAAGGTGACTTTAACGAGGACTTAAGCAAGGCCCTGGCAGGCATCGAAAATTCCAGTCTGAGCTATATGATGAACCGTGTGAAAAATGAGATGACTCCATATCACGGCACAAATCATATTCTTACAGATGACAAGGCTCCGGTAGAACTTCTGGGTATGAAAATGATGGACGAACTGATCGGTTCTGAAATTGAGTACTATAAAAAGATTTTTAAGGAAAAGGGCTTCAAGGGACTTCTTGAAGAGCTCTTGGGACAGTGATAATCAGGACAGGCGGCGATTTGGCCGTCTGTTTTTTTCACCTCCTCCCTGGGAGAAGGAGCACTCGCATGCATTATTTTTGCTACTTTAAAAAATTTTATTGAAGTTGTAATATAAATAAAAGAAAGTTGTGTATATAGATGAGAGGGGGTATTAGACATGGAAGACGATGCCATAGTGCAGCTGTTTTGGGACCGCGATGAAAAGGCAATTACAGCAACTGCAGAGAAATACGGCTCCTACTGCATGTCGATAGCAAGTAATATTCTGGGGAACAGCGAAGATGCTGAAGAATGTGTAAATGACGCCTATCTGAATACCTGGAATTCTATACCGCCTCACAGGCCACAGATGCTTTCCACGTATTTGGGAAAAATCGTGAGAAATCTTTCTTTTAACATGTATAAAAAGAAGAGGGCAGATAAGCGCGGTGGCGGACAGATTGGTCTGGTGCTGGAGGAACTGTCTGAGGTAGTGGAGGGACATGGCAGCCCGGAGGAGGCCTGGGATATGGCTTTTCTGAATCAAGCCATAAATGATTTCCTGGGAGAGCTTCCCAAGGAAAAAAGAGCGATGTTTGTGCGCAGATACTGGCATGCGGATAGCGTTAGGGATATAGCCAAAAGGTACGGCATGACTGAAAATAATGTGGCCGTAACCTTAAACAGAATCAGGGGAAAACTTGGAAAATATCTTGCGGAAAGAGGGATTGAACTGTGAAAGAGGAAAAACTTTTCGAGACAATGGGTGAAATTGACGAGAAATATATCCTGGAAGCTGAAGAAGAGCCTCTTGTAAGCCCTGTCTCCCACCGTAAGAGGAGGCGGACTTTTATAAGAATTTTAGCCGCAGCTGCTGGTATTGCCCTGATAGCTTCCGGAAGCTTGTATGGTTTCATGCTCTCCGGAAATAAAAATTACGTTCCTAATGAAAGGGTAGATGCACCCGGAGTTCTGCCCACGCAGTCTACATTAAATCCGGATAAAACCGATAGGGAACCTGGCGATTTGGTACAGAAGCCTGAAGAATCTATCCCATGGACACCGCTGTCCTTTGCTTCACCGGAGCAATTCAGGGCAAGCATGGAAAGACGTGGCGAGCTGGGCAATATATCATCCATTCAAACGTACGGGAAGGAGGATCTGACGTTTACACGTGATTTTTTCACCGCACTTCGAATGGAAAGGAATGTGATTCCATATATGAAAGGGGAGGAAATGACGCTTGGGAATATCGTTTTCTATCTCCGGGGAGACTACGGCTTACCTTGGGTGTACTTCCGGACTAATGATGATGCTGGCACTTATATAAAAATTACTTTAATTCCAAGCGAATATAGCGCAACCATAGGTGAGACGGCATCGGGGCTGCTGAAAAAAATAGCACCGGAAGCTGTAAATATCGGGCAACCGGGACCTGATAACAGGAATATTTATGAAAGGGAAATAAAGCTGCAGGACCGTACTGTCACTGCTCTGGTGCATGAGTATTTCAGTGATGACAGGAATGGATATCTGTTTATCTATAATCAAATGCTGGTGTGGGTATGCTGCAATCCTGAAATTTTGGGTGAAGGCTGGTTTGCCGACCTTGGCTTTGGAAAATAATGAAAGGAGAATAGGACGCTAAGCCATGATAATTCACGCTGTCGCGTGAAGGCGCGGCGTTAAAACCCCTTCGGGGTTCTCCATTTTTCACTTCGTTCAAAAAGGAGAAAATATGAAAAGACGTTTGATTTTATGCTTAATACTTGGATTAACCCTGGTGGCTGCTGCTTGCGGAAGCAAAGATAACGCCGATAAAACAGTGCCCTTTAATTTAAATGAAGACTGGCTGCGCTCTCCGTCGGATAAAGCCATTCTTTTACAGAGCAAAGATGAAATGACGGCTTTTTTGGCGGATGAGTCTCTTTTTACAAAGGAGCCATCACAGGAATTTACTGAGATTAACAATCGATATGATGACGATTATTTTAAACAGAATGACCTGGTGGCGCTGATTATTTGGGCTTCCTCCGGCAGCTACTATGGGTACCGCTTGGGAAAGCCGGTAGAGCGTAGCGGAATATGGGTAATCGAGACCATGGGCCTGGCTCACGGGAATGTAGTGACTGATGATATGGGAAAAATATTCTGCTACTATGTGGAAGTGCCGAAAAAGGCAGGAGTGACGGGGGTAAGCACAACAAGTTCTTCTAATTCAGATATAAATATAAAGCCGGCAAGTAAATACCATTTAGAGGCAACAGTTATTGCCGGAACAGCAGAAGGTTTCCCTAAATCCGGAAATTATAAGTCTGGACATACCTTTAGATTCTACGTAAGACGCGTAACTGACGGAAGTTTCCATGTATACCTGGATGATGTGGAAATAATGCCTGTTTCCACCGGCACATTGCACGATAAAGGCGACTACTATGTGATTACCATGCCGGATGCTGACGCAAAGCTGGTGGTAACACATGAAGAATTTTACCTGGATAAGGACTACTCGATGGAGGAGGTTTTCTGGTGGGTGAAGCGTGTAAGCAGAGAAAAGCTTACGGAATTAGTCGTTTCCGAAAGAGACTTATCTTCTTATGAGGCATCAGCACCCGTAAGTATCAGCGATAAAGAAAGTCTGGACTCTTTCTTCGAATTTTTAGGGTCAGATGGTCTTAGAAAATCCGGTCTGCGTATAGGTGATGCCGCCGGAGGTGTGGAGACGCAGATTTCATTTATAGTAGGAGGCGTGCCTTACACATTGAGTAAAATAGACCTGAACGGAAAAGAGTATATTTGGTGGAAGGATTTTAGCAGCTCACAGCTTTTTGAGATGGAGAAGAAAGTTCCGGAAATAAAAATTATTGAGCCGTCGGAGGTAACTGTCGTGCATATGGAAGGTCCGGGGCCGGATGTGGGGCTTCTTGCTGCATTGGAGAATTTTTATGAGGATGATGAGTATGTCTACAGCTTCCCTTACATAATGTCAGGGGCAATTACCTGTAAGCTGTCTGACGGCTCTGTAATGACCTTTGCCGAAGCTTTTAAAAAAGGGATTGCCACTATAGCCGATCTGGATGCCCATGGCTTTAAGTATTACAAAAATCCCAAAATTCCTCTTCTGGACCGGTAAACAAAAAAATAATATATTCGTAAGAAGGATTTCATAAAACGGACACAATATATCTGCTATACTTTAGTATGGAGTATGTTGCGTCCGTTTTTAGGTGCATTAGGCGAAGCAAGGAGTAATCCGATTAAGCGTGTAGACAGCGGGGAGGAAAAATGCTTCATGATAGAGAGCTCCGGGAACCTCTTTTTGAGTTTCTGGAAGACAAATACGGCAAGGTCAGAATCTTTGAGGAAAAGGTGATGGGCTCCTCCAGAGCTGATGTGATGATGGTGGGAGAACGGGATATCTACGGCATTGAGATTAAAAGCGATGCGGATTCCTACGCCCGTCTTGAGCGCCAGGTACATGACTACAACCTTACCTTTGATTATAATATAGTTGCCGTAGGCACCAAGCATGCGGCCCATATCGAGGAGCATGTGCCGGACTGGTGGGGAATTATCACCATGGAGGAGGCAGAAGGCAAGGTAGATATCCTAATGCTTCGTGAGCCGCGGCTGAATCCCAGGGACCACTATATCTACGTCATAAAAAGACAGATTCAATTTCTCTGGCGACCGGAACTGGCCGGACTAATGGAGAAAAACGGTTTTCCCAGGTACCCGGGCAAAAGCAAAAAATATGTTCAGGATTACCTGATTGAGCATGTAGACCATAACGAATTACGTGAGCAAATCTGTTTTGAACTTTTGGAAAGAGACTACGACGAGCTTTTAAAAAGAATTTCGGAGTATAAGGCGAAAAAAGAGAAAAGCACCGGGAAAACTAAAAAAAGAGGCAAAAAAAGAAGACATAAAAAGTCAGATTAAAAAAATATCATTGACACTTAATTCAAAGGGTGCTATAATCCCGTCGTTGTGATAAACACACGACAAATCGGGATGTAGGATAACTTGGTTATTCCGCTACTTTAGGGAAGTAGAGATTGCTGGTTCAAATCCAGTCATTCCGACATAAAAGCTCCTGGATGAATAATCCCGGAGCTTTTTATCATATTTACAGTATTTTGTTATATTTCAATGAAAGGCTAATTTATGATTAAGACACTTGGTAAATCGGTTAGAGAGTATAAAAAGCCTGCTATACTTACCCCTATTTTTATGGCGGGTGAAGTAAGTATGGAGACCATGCTCCCTCTGGTTATGGCGAAACTTATCGACAGCCTGGAAAATCAGCAAACAGGAGAACTTTTAAAGTACGGTGGCATAATGATTGTCATTGCGCTTTTGAGCCTCTTTTTCGGCGTTATGTCAGCTCTGAAGGCCGCCGATGCCAGCTGTGGTTTTGCCCGCAACTTAAGACATGATATGTTTTATAGGGTAATGAACTTCTCATTCTCTGATGTGGACTCTTTCTCCACATCATCACTGGTGACCCGTATGACCACGGATGTTACCAATCTGCAGAATGCCTTCGGTATGATGATCAGAATGGCAGTAAGAGTACCGCTTATGTTTCTTTTCTCCATCATTATGGGTATGAGACTCAGCTGGAAAATTACCCTGATTTACATAGCAATTGTGCCATTTCTGGGCTTCGGCATTCTCTTTATTGCCAGGAGCGTACATGCTATTTTCAGACGTATCTTCAAAAAGTACGATGCCCTCAACAATTCCGTTCAGGAAAATGTATCCGCTATTCGCGTGGTTAAGGGCTTTGTGCGTGAGGACTATGAGATAAAGAAATTCGCAGAGCGTTCCGAGGAAGTTCGTGCTGACTTTACCACTGCTGAAAAATGGCTGGCGGCTTTCAACCCTGTTATGACATTTTTCATGGATGTGGCCAGCATTCTGGTTATGTACTTCGGTGCTATGATTATCGTTAAGACAGCCCACAATCCTAATCCGGAGCTCACAACAGGTGAACTTTCTTCCCTTATCGGTTACGGTATTCAGATTCTTTCGGCTCTCATGATGCTGGGCTTTGCTTTTGTTATGATTACCATGGCAGGTGAGGCAGGCCGCCGTGTATGCGAGGTGCTGGAGTACACTCCGACTCTCGATACCAATCCCGATGGTGAGACCGAAGTTAGCGACGGCTCCGTTAAGTTTGACCATGTATCCTTCAGATACTCAGACAATGCGAAAAAGAATGCACTGTCAGACATTAATCTGGAAATTAAGAGCGGCGAGACCATTGGTATTATCGGTGGTACCGGTTCTTCCAAAACTACTTTGATTCAGTTGATTTCCAGACTTTACGACGCTACCGAAGGTACCGTACTGGTAGGCGGTAAGGATGTGCGAGACTACAACTTAAAGGCTCTTCGCGACCAGGTTGCGGTAGTACTTCAGAAAAATGTACTTTTTGCAGGTACCATCAAAGAAAATATGCGCTGGGGTAATGAGAATGCCACAGACGAAGAGATTGTGGCCGCATGTAAGGCTGCCTGTGCTGACGAATTTGTACAGGGCTTCCCGGATAAGTATGACACTTTCATCGAGCAGGGTGGTACCAATGTTTCCGGTGGTCAGAAGCAGAGACTTTGTATCGCCAGAGCCCTTCTTAAGAATCCAAAGATTTTGATTTTGGATGACTCCACATCAGCTGTAGATACCAAGACAGATGCCATGATTCGTCGTTCTTTCAAAGAAATGATTCCGGGCACTACCAAGATTATTATCGCTCAGCGTGTGTCTTCAGTAGAAGACGCAGACAAGATTCTGGTGCTGGACGGCGGCCGTATCGTAGAAAGCGGTACATCCGCAGAACTTATTGCAGCCAAGGGTATTTATGCTGAGATTTATGATACTCAGACCAAGGGAAAGGAGGCGTAATTATGGCAGAGAATACAAATAGAAAAGCCTCCGTGCCTGCAGGACCAAGAGGTCGTGCAATGGGCCCCAGACCTAAGATTAAAAAGGGCGTAGTAAAGCGTCTGCTTAAGTACATTTTCAAATTTTACGGACCTCAGGTGGTAGTAGTAGGTATCTGCCTGCTTTTATCATCACTTTCCTCTATCGCTATGAGTGTTATTATGAAAAACCTCATCGATAAAGTTATCGTTCCGGGTATTGCCGACGGCTGGGATTCGGTTATCCCCAATCTTATGATGGTTATCGGCAGCGTTATCGTAATTTACATAGTCGGTATTGTGTCCACGGCTATTCATCCGCGAATCATGGCTGTGGTGACTCAGGGGACTCAGAAGCGCCTTAGAGACGACATGTTCAGCAAGATGCAGACTCTGCCAATCAAGTACTTCGATACACACCCGCATGGTGATATCATGAGTACCTATACCAACGATACAGATGCTACCAGACAGCTTATCGGACAGAGCATTCCATCGCTCCTTACATCCATGGTTTCCACCATCTCCCTTATCGGAGTTATGCTTTACTACAGTTTCTCTCTTTTTGCACTGGTTATCGTTTCCGTATTCATGGTTCTGGCCATTACCGGTAATCTTGGTAAAAAGTCAGCCGGCTTCATGATGGGACAGCAGAAAACACTGGCGAAGGAAGAGGGCTTTGTCGAGGAGATGATGACAGGCCTTAAAGTAGTTAAGGTCTTCACTCACGAGGAAAAGGCAAAGGACGACTTTGACAAACTGAATGATGAACTTTTCAATGTTTCCACCTCTGCAAACAAAGCAGGTAATATTTTGGGACCTATTACAAATAACGTGGGCAATATTTTCTACGTAATAGTAGCTACCATAGGTGGTGTGCTCTTTGCAGTGGGGGCCAAGGATATTTCTTTCGGCGCTCTGGTTAATTCCATAAAGGATCCGACACTCAGCGTAACCATGATTTCAAGCCTTTCTCTGGGTATTGTGGTTACTTTCCTGGGTATGTTTAAACAGATGTCCCAGATGGTAGGTCAGATGACACAGCAGATTACCATGGTTGCCATGGGTCTTGCAGGTGCCGGACGAGTATTTGAACTCATTGATGAAGAACCTGAGCATGACGACGGCTATGTTGAGCTGGTCAATGTGCGTCGTGAGGCAGATGGCAGTCTTACAGAGACCACAGACCACACCAATCTCTGGGCTTGGAAGCACCCTCATGTACAAGAGGGTACGGTTACCTATACTGAACTCAAGGGCGATATTGAACTGGAGAATGTAGATTTCGGATATGTGCCTGATAAACTGGTGCTGGAGGATGTTACTCTCCATGCCAAAGCCGGCCAGAAGTTCGCTTTCGTTGGTGCTACAGGTGCCGGAAAGACTACTATTACCAACCTTATCAACAGATTTTACGATATTCCGGATGGCAAAATCCGTTTCGACGGTATCAATATCAACAAGATTAAAAAGGCTGATCTCCGCCGCTCCCTGGGTCTGGTACTTCAGGACGTTAACCTTTTTACAGGTACTGTAATGGACAATATACGCTACGGACGTCTGGATGCTACTGATGAAGAGTGTATC
>JAZUHR010000288.1:0-5496 GCA_045641825.1 Lachnospiraceae bacterium | reverse complement strand
TTTTCCTTCTATGACGACAACGAGACGGGAAAAATTATGTCCCGTATGACCAATGACCTCTTCGAAGTAGTGGAACTGGCTCATCACGGCCCAGAAAATCTCCTGACATGTACCGTTATGATCGTGCTTTCCTTCGGTTACCTCTGCACCATCAATGTATGGCTGACACTCATAATTTTCGCCTGTGTCCCCCTGCTGGTATTCGTCAGCATGCATTACAGAAAGAAAATGAGAGATGCCCAGAGGGAACGACGTGTCAGCAACGCTGAAATTAACGGTGCGCTGGAGAGTAGTATTTCCGGCATCAGAGTGACTAAGGCCTACACCAATTCCGAGAAGGAAATGGAAAAATTCGAGGTGGGCAATCTGAAATTCGTGGAAGCCTCCCGCAAGATGTACGATGCCATGGGCAAATTCCACTCCGGCACCAGCTTTGTTACAGATGTTTTCAACGTAATTATTCTGATCGCAGGCGGACTTTTCCTCTATGCGGACAAAATTAATTTCGGTGATTATTCCACCTTTATCGTATCCGTGAACCTCTTTATATCTCCCGTAAACACCCTGATAGGATTTGTGGAGCAGTATCAGAACGGTGTCACAGGCTTCGAGAGATTTGTGGAGATCATGGATACTCCTATCGAGGAGGATTCTGCCACCGCAGAGACTCTGGAGGGGGTCAAGGGTGAGATTGAGTTCAGGGATGTGGCATTTTCCTACAAGGATGAGGACAAGAGCGAAGAAGTGCTTAAGAATATAAACTTTAAGCTTACTCCCGGTAAAAAACTGGCCCTGGTGGGCTCTTCAGGCGGTGGCAAGACCACTATCTGCCACCTTTTGCCCAGATTTTACCGCCTGGACGAGAAGGGCGGCCAGATACTTATAGATGGCCATGATATCAATGATGTGACTATGGATTCCCTAAGAAAAAATATCGGTATCGTCCAGCAGGATGTATTCCTTTTCTCAGGCTCCATCGCCGATAATATCCGTTACGGCAAGCCCGATGCGGGCATGGAAGAGATAATAGAAGCCGGTAAAAAGGCCAATCTCCACGAGTATGTCATGAGTCTGCCCGCTGGCTACGATACCCAGATAGGCGAACGCGGCGTGAAGCTCTCCGGCGGACAGAAGCAGAGAGTATCCATAGCCAGAGTGTTCCTGAAGAACCCTTCCATCCTGATTCTGGATGAGGCTACCTCTGCCCTCGATAATGTGACCGAAATGCAGATCCAGCAGGCTCTGGACGAGCTCTGCAAGGACAGAACCACTATCGTGGTAGCACACCGCTTGTCCACCGTAAAAAATGCTGACGAGATAGCAGTAGTGGTAGGCGGGGAGATAACGGAGAGAGGCTCTCACGACGAGCTTATGGAGATAAGCGACGGCATGTACAGAAATCTTTATTCATTGCAGTTTCGCGCGGTGTAGGTATGGTTTGAGAGCAGTGTAATTCTATAGGGGTACAAAACAATCTCTCTGAGCTCCTTCATAAGTCGTCTGTTTGAGAGCAGTGTGATTCCATAAGGTAGTTTCTGTGTGCCTGGTAAAAACTATGGGATAAACAACAATTAATTCTCTTCTTTTGGAATAAAATATGAGCAGGTGGCATATCAATGATATTGATATGCACCTGCTTTGAAACGTTAATCGTAAATACAAAACAATATTCACTTATCAGAAGATATTTCTGACATTAGTTTTCGGACGTCGTCAACAGATAATCCCAGTTTTTCCGCAGCACGTTCTATGCTGTAATCACCATCGCGTACTCCGTCCAAAATGGCAAGAAGCCGTCCTTCTTCACGTCCTTGTTCAAGTCCTTCTTCACGCCCTTCTTTAAGCCCTTCTTCGCGTCCACGCTCAATACCTTCCAAAATTCCGTCTTCTCTTTCTTCACGCAACTTATCCGCAAAAGTCATATATTCCACTCTCCACTGTTCCTGCACAATCGCATTATCGACAGCATTACTTAAATCCATCGCAAGACCTTGAAGATTGTTTTTGCCTTCCAGTAAGTCTAAGAAACTACTCATTTCATCAGACAATCCGGTACGGTCGCTCTTGGGATTAACCACTACTTTTATGGCATCATCCCCCAGTCTTATGCTTGGATTTTGTATGCAACGGTTCTCGAAGGTATAAATGGGAAGATGCTTTTCGAACGGATCATCAGTGCAAAAGAAGATGATAAAACTTTTCTTCAATCTGTCATATTGCTGACCATGACTCAAAATGTCAATGTCAATCATGCTCTGATAGTAGCGGCTGCGCTTAGGAATAAGCGACAGTTTGGAGGTCTGTATCTCTAGATCATATACTGTGCCTTTTTCATCGTCTATATAGACATCCAGGCGGATGCCGTGAGAGCCGTAAGCGTAATCTACAGTCTTTTGAGATACAGGCGGCGCCAGTTTTTTGATTTTTATATTCAGAACCAGTTCCAGCAGTTCCCTGCAAAGTTTCAGGTCACTGGAAAGGATTTTACAGAACATAAAATCATCCGTAAACTTAAGTTCCTCGTAATTCTTCATATTTTCTCCTTTAGGTTCAGTTCAGAGAAAAGAAGAATTTCTACCTTCCACTTTAATATATCGCAAATTGGCGCCCTTGTAAATGCTGATATAAGTGTAGAATCGATATAAATTTGCAGGCTAAAATACTACCCAGAATCCAAAATTTAAATTCTTACCTTTTCCTCTGACACAATAATCATACCATAGGAGAGGCCTAAGAATCTATTGACGAGGGTGTAGAAAAACAGGCCTTCAAATGTACGACATGCACAAAGGCGTTTAATTGAAAAAAGTGGCATGAAAGCCTTATAAATAGCGAATTTCACGGCCAATACCGAAAACAGCAAAGTGCAATTTTTATAATTATTTACTTTCAAGAACCGCTTGACAGTAGGTGATAATGGTGAGAACATAATAATTACATGCTTCTGTTTCGTTTGGCAGGGACAAAGTACATTTACAAGCAGGCTTTTACAGGATATTTCCTGTAATTTATTGGGAAAATACCATGAAAATAATCGAGACAAAGGGAATAAATTATATAGAGCATCTGGCGGAAAAGAGCGACTGGTACTGCGGCAATGACTTTAAGAATGGCGACCTCTATGAGGCTGAAGAAAGCTTTCTAGAGACAGGGAAATGTATGGCGAATCGTGTGATTTTTATTCACCAGCCGGAGGGAAGCCTGGTGGAGCCTATAGTGCTCACGGGCAATCAGTACCTGGGAAGGCCCACTGAGATAGATGGGCGCATCTATATGCTACTGGTGGACTTCGACAGAGGCGAAGCCAAGGTCATTGACTGCGGAGAGGACTTCACAGAACTGCAGGATGTGTGCGTCGTGGCCCTCGATACCCTGGAGGACTGCTATAATTTACAGCTGCATGGGAAAAAACTTATGCTGACCCGCCAGGGAAATGATATTTTCCAGGTGATATGGCCGGAAAAAATCTCCTTTCCAATAGGCGGTAGTGAAGCCTTCCTCTATAGGAAGGGCGACCAATTCTTCTTTTCACGCTGGCTGGAGGACCCGGACTATCTGGAAGAAGTAGTGGTGAGAGATAGAGTCGGGAATATCGAGGAAATCATAAGCGGAAATATTTTTATAACGCCGAGTGGAGAAGAGTGGGTATTAAACTAATGCCCACTCTTTTCCGATATATACCATGATAGGCTCATAATTTGAAATGAGATACTGGAAGGAGGGCACAATGGCTAAGAAAATAGGTATTGTTTTATTATCGATTATAATTATTTTGGCGACCGCAGCAACGGCGGTGATGGTGACCAGGTTTGCTTTAGGAAAAGGAAATGGAGAGAATTCTGGTGGCGGCCAGGTGCCTGCGGGCTCCGGTGACAAGCTTTTTGACTCCCATAAGGTGCCTTTTGTCAAGGAAAAGGTCACGGTTTCTGTGAGAGTCATAGAGGATGGCCTCCAGAATGTGGGAAAGCTGGTGACTCAGGAATACTACTTCACGCTGTCTGAGAATTATGAGAAAAAAGTATCTGCAGGACTTCTTTCATCTACTGCTTATACGGTTTTTTCCTACGACGGTGTGGTGAATGCGGGAATAGAGTGTGACGATATCCGGGTGAGACGGGATGAAGAGAAAAAGCTTATCTATGTCACTATTCCCAGAGCGGAGATACTGGATGTAGTCATTGACTATGACAGCTTCCAGGAGATTGATTCCAAGCAGGGAATCTGGAGTAAAATCAAGCTCTCGGATATCAATAAGGCCATGCAGGAGCTCGTGAAAAAAGCGGAGCTTAATGCTCTGGAAAAGGGCGTTCTTAAAAAGGCCGATGAAAATGCCGAGCTGGTGCTGGAGAGACTGGTAAAAGATATTATCGAAAGCTCCGAATACGACATAATTTTTGAGCATAGATAGAATGGAGGGAAAAGCATGAATATTCTTAAAAAAACAGCAATAATCCTGGTGCTGGTGGCAGTGACCGTGTTTTCCGTAACGGTGGCTACACCCTGGTACACCAATGTGAAGCATCACGAGAGAACCATCAAGCAGATTGATTCAGAGATAGGCAAGGTAATGGGACTTACGGCAGGCGCAGCAGGAGCGGCAGCAGCTCTTTCCCTGTTCCCGGATGACCAGTGTACACCTATTGCGGACCAGCTGGCGGATTTTTCCAAGTATTTTCTTATAGTGCTTAGTGCCCTTTACCTGGAAAAATATCTCCTGACCCTTTTCGGTTATGCGGCTTTTACTTTCATCGTTCCGCTGGCCCTGGTACTTCTGGGAGTCTATGTATTTAACCACAGGGTATCCTTTAGAAACGTGGCATTTCGTCTGCTTCTGGGGGCATTTGCCATTACGATTCTGATTCCTACCAGTGCCAGAGTGTCAGAGCTGATCCAGAACACCTACGAAAATCATATCGAGGAGACCATAGACGAGGCGGAGAGAATCACCATTTCCCAGGATGAGTCCGATGAAAACTGGTTCGAAAAGTTCAAAAATTGGATTTCCAATGCGGCAGTGACCGTATCTGACTACGTGACAGGGCTTCTTTCCAAATTTGTTGAGGCTCTGGCTGTGATGCTGGTAACTTCCTGTCTGATTCCTATCCTGGTGGTGGCTATCTTTATCTGGCTTATGAAGGTGCTCTTTGGCATACAGATACCGGTCAAGATAAGCAATACATTTACGGAGATCGGAAAAGTGAAAAAGGAAGGCGAAGGTCCTGTAGAAGTAGCAGTTATCGAGGACAAGCAGAATTAGTTCGGATTATATCGATACATAAAGGCGCCGGTGGCTCCAGCCATCGGCGCTAAAATTTTAATCGGTTTCTTAATTAGGCTTTTAATCAGGTTATTTTATCCCGTATTTCTCAAGGTCTACATGCCCATTCACCACTTCCACGCCCTCGGCTCTCAGCATATTTGCCTGGGCCTCGGCACCGCCGAAAGCGAAGGCGCCGGAAAGCGAACCTGCGGCATTTACGAAGTCGGAGGCCAAGC
>JAZUHR010000287.1:0-10184 GCA_045641825.1 Lachnospiraceae bacterium | reverse complement strand
CCCTGAAAACAGGTACGGTTATAGCCGAAATGCTCTGACAGATTATTTGGTGCTACAATCTCATCCCAGTCGTAAAAGGTATGCCCCCAGAAGGCTGTATTCCAGGCCTTATTGAGATTATTCAGATTCTTGTATCTTACCCTTAGCCACTTTCTGAAATCCTGCTCGCAGCGTTCGCAGTAGCAGTCTGCGCTGTATTCATTGGACACATGCCAGGCCACTATATTCTTATAATCCTTATATCTGTCAGCCAGCTTCCCCGCCATTCTGGCAGAATAAAATCTATAGGTCGGGCTGCAGGGGCAGGAATTATGTCTCATGCCGAATTTTCTTTTTCTACCCTCAAAATCCACCTGCAGAATATCCGGATAGCGTTTTGCCATCCAGGCAGGATGGGCTGCGGTAGAGGTAGCCAGACACACCTTCATGTCGTTGTCCGCTGCCATTTTCATAATTTTGTCCAAACGGGAAAAATTATACTTATTGGGTGCCGGCTGGAGTTCTGCCCATGAAAAGACATTAAGGGTCAGGATATCCACTCCTGCCCCTTTAAGTAATTTCATATCCGAAGCCCAGGTTTCCTCCGGCCATTGCTCGGGATTGTAGTCCCCGCCGTAGTACATTTTGTCCATAAAAACCTCTTTATCGATAAAAAGCTTATCCTATATAGCCCACCCAGAAAAGACCTGATAAAATGCCTATAATTACGCCAAATACAGCACCCACAGCCACCTGCAGCGGTGTGTGTCCTACCAGTTCCTTCAGATTCTCGTCCGAGAATTCCGGCTTTCTGGCATTGACGGGATTGGACAGGTACTCCATAATCTCTTTGATGATTACAGCCTGCTTACCGGTCTCACGGCGAACGCCTCTGGCATCATACATAACGATAATGGCTACAATAGCTGCCAGCGCAAACTGATAGGAATCAAAGCCATAGGAAATGCCGCACACCGTGGACAGCGCGCACACAGTAGCGGAATGGCAGGAGGGCATACCACCCGAGCCCACCATACGCTCCCAATCAATTTTTCTGGTAAAATGAAAATTGATAATCGTTTTGATTACCTGAGCGGAAAACCAGGAGATCCCTGCCGTCAGGAAAATCTTATTTGTAAAAAATTCTAAATAAATATTTCTATCCACTTTTTCTCCCTTACCTAAAGCCGAAGTCCCCTATTCTTCAACTTCTATATTCATTGATTTCCTATACTCCGCAGGACTTTGTCCCACGTATTTTCGGAATTTTTTGTGGAAATAGTCCACATTCTTATAGCCTACCTTTTCAGCGATTTCATATACCTTGAGTTCCTTATTGCTAAGGAGTTCCTTGGCCATATTCACACGCATCTTGTCTACGAATACATTGAAGGATTCCCCCTGCATACGATTGAAAATCTTCCCCAGATAGCTGGAATTATAGCCGAAAAGTGTGGCTATGGTCTCCAGTCTCAGATTGGACTGATAATTATGCTCGATGTAATAAATAATATCATCCATAATACTGTCACGGGTGGAATTTCCCATCATGTCCAGTACCTCATCAAAGGACTGGGTAAAATATAGCACTATCTCATACAGGAAGTGACACTCTGTGATAAAATTTATTATCTGAGTATTTGTCTGAAAAGGAAGCTCCTTCTCGTAGTAGGATCTGGATAGCTTTTCCTTTATGCTTAAGTATATATCCGTCATGAAAACCTTGATCTCGGATATATCTGCTTTTACGTGGTATAATTTTTCTTCCAGTTCATACAGAGTCTGGGCCAGCTGGCGCCTGTTGTAGGCTTCGATATACCCTGAAATCATATCACTGTAGGACTTTACCAGGTCGCGGTCAAGCTTTATATCATCTATAGCTGTAATTCCCGGCAATTCCTCGTGACTTAAAAGGTGCTGCCCCTGAGTACAGAAAAATCTTCTCTTCATGAGAAGCTTTACCTGATCGAAGCTTCTGGGAAGCTCAGACACTGCTCCCACCTCACAGCCGGCTACTATGAAAAGAGTGTCCAAAGGGCTGCCCTTTTCCGGCTCATCCTCGTAGTGAGCCGCAAATCGCCTGAATTTTTCAACGGCCAGATTGCCCTTAAGTAGAAGGTAGTCTCTGCCATCGTACTTGAAGTGCTCGAAGAGTTCATCCCCCTTATTGGCAGCCATAAAGAGATCTGAAAACTGCCAGGGAATACTGGTGGTATTCTTATCGAAAGACTCGTAGCCGATAATCTGGTAGCGGTTGGCATGAAGCCCCAAAGCCTTCAAGTCCAACATATAGTAGTCTACCCTTTCATTCAGGATGTCTACTATTATTTCTCTCTTGCTCTTTTCACGAAGGACCTGCTCCTGAGCCACCTTGGCTCTATTTTCCTGAATAGTCTCCGAAAGCTCATTCACAGCCTTCGTCAGCTCGTCCTCGTCAATCGGCTTGGTCAGGTAGTGGGTAACGCCGTATTTCATGGCCTCACGGGCATACTGGAAGTCTGAAAAGCCTGATAAAATAATGAATTTGGCAGGGTTGCCGACTTCCGTACACTGTCTGATAACCTCCAGTCCGGACATGCCGGGCATCTTGATATCCATCATAACAATAGTAGGCTTCAGTCGGCAAATGTCCTTGTAGGCATCCTCGCCATTACCTGCTTCTCCTACTATCTCGAAGCCCAGTTCATCCCAATCCACCACGTATTTCAGGCCGTCACGTATTATTTTTTCATCATCTGCAATATATAGTGATTCCAAATAAGTAACCTCAAAATCAGTCAGTAATAACCTTTACAACTACAGGGAATGTGGTATCCAGCTTCGGACCATATACATGTAAGGCTTCATCAGTCTGTGAAAACTCCACCTGTCCCTGTCCCAGAATTTCAACTCCTGTAATCATTCCCTGGAAGGCCATAGTATCCACTCCGCCCTTACCCAGAGACTCAATCTCCAGATGTCCATCCTTCGGATAGCTCATATTTATAGCATAAATAGCACCATTACCGCAAGTAAAACGAAAATCTTTGGCTGTGTATTTTTTATCCTTCTCATCGGAGAACTTGCCCTCTTTTTCAGCGGTAGGTCCTTCCTGGCAGGCGCGCCATGGCTTGCTTTCATAGATAGCCTCACCGTTTACACGAAGCCAGGAGCCGATATCCGAGAGAATCTGCTTGTCGGTATCAGGAATAGTACCGTCTGCTTTAGGTCCCACATTCAGAAGAAGGTTACCGTTCTTTGAGACCACGTCACAGAGGTAGCATACCAATTCTCTGGATGTCTTATACTTAAGGTCGTCTATATAACACCAGGAATTGTGAGCGATAGCTGTATCTGTCTGCCAGTAGTAGGGCTTGGTATCAGCGAATTTACCGCGTTCCACATCTACGATACCGGAGCCGAAAGGCATAGCATCATGCTTGTAGCATACAGCCACCTTCTGTCCCCATTCCGCGCCGCGGTTATAATAGTAGGCTACGATTTTTCTCATAGTCTCCTTGTAGGATTTATGCATAATCCACCAGTCAAAGTAGAGAATAGCCGGATGGAATCTGTCAATAATCTCGCAAGTACGCAGCATCCAGTCCTCCAGGAATTCAGGTGTCGCATCCGGTTCGCAGGTGCATGACCCCATATCCGGCTGGGTAGCCACTGAAGGCCAATAAAAATCGCCTCTTTCAAACTCGCCTGTAATGTCACTTTCGAACTGACGTCCTACTCCCATAAACCAGAAGTGCTCTGCTCTGTGAGTGGAGCAGGCAAATGTCAGGCCTGCCCTCTCAGCCTCTGTCTTAAGTTCTCCCAAAACATCTCTTTTAGGTCCCATCTCAGCTGCATTCCAGTGAGAAAGCTCACTTTTGTACATCTGAAAGCCATCATGATGCTCAGCAACAGGTACCATATATCTGGCTCCGGCGTTCTTAAAGGTCTCTATCCATTCTGCCGCATTGAATTTCTCTGCCTTTAACATAGGGATAAAATCCTTATAGCCGAAATCCTTCTGGGGACCGTAGGTATCGATGTGGTGCTGATACTCACGATTATTCTGATCGTACATATTTCTTGAGTACCATTCATTGCCGAAGGCCGGCACTGAAAAAATACCCCAGTGAATGAAAATACCGAATTTTTCCTTCTTAAACCATTCGGGAACCTCCATAGAGGTCAGGCTTTCCCAAGTATCGCTGTAGGGGCCCTTTTTAATCACCCTGTCTATTTCCTGCTTATATTCTTCAATATTCATTTTCTTACTCCTTTGCCTGCCTTTTCCAGTTCATATCTGATTTTGCAGTTGTTTATGGACCATTCTTCACAGGTATCATAACCATAGAGCTTACTGGTCCTTATCATGCTTGCAATCTGATTCTCGCACTCTTCCTCTCTGGCCGAGAAAATTGCCTTCCAGGAGTGGTCGGTAATGCACTTGGACACCTGCGCTATGATAATCTCAAATTCATCTATTTTTTCCAGTTCGGAGTAGGTGGATGCAGGCACCAAGGTGTACTTCTGGCTCTCCATATACTCTTGAGAGGTATTAACATGGGTGTACTCACGCCATTTTTTCTCGATTTCATTTCTTGCTTCTTCTATCTCCGAGGTCCAGCTTTTGTAGTTAAAAGTAGCACCGTTGGAATCGGGATTCTTGGTATTGATGGCCCAGGTATTGTTATTCATCTGGTTACGGCCTATGTTAAAGCTGTAGCCCTTTTCATCCCTGGTAGCGTCGCTGTCGCCGTCAGACATACAGATTTTGCCGGCCTCCGTCAGGAAGGGCTGACCCTCTTCGTTATAATCCCAATTCACTCCCTGTCGGCCATACTTCATGGTCATGAAGCCCTCAGGCGTACTGAGCCAGTTAATTATCTCCATACAAAGAGCCGGATACCTGGTCTCTGAGCCGATAGTCCATATCTGATGGGAGCCGAAAACAGACAGCTCATACACCAATGAAGACGCTTCATCGGGCTTTAAGGGCAGCATAATCTTATTCTGCTTAATATGATCAACACTGTTATAAATGCTGCTGCCTGCGTAGTCGAAAATCGACATAAACACACCGCCTCTACGTACCTTTTCAGACATTTCTACAAAGGTCTGGCTGGCAGAATCAGGATCTATAAGCCTGCTTCTGTAGAGCTTGTTTAAAAATCTCAGCATCTCTATGTAAGGACCGTCCTCTTCAATAGCCCCGTGAAAATTACCGGTAGCCGGGTCATATAAGCCCAGTCCCACTTCATCGTAGCCATAGTAGCAGGAGGCCAGGGCCTTGGCGTACATCATCATACTGCCGTCCCAGTCCGGCCACATGGAAAGGGCATATGTAGGGTCTCCCACGTCATCTAAGGGCTCCAGTTCATGCATAGCCATTAAAAGGTCATACAGATCATCCAGATTTTTTACCTCGGGTCGCCCCAGACGGTCATACAAATCCCATCTGATATCCCAGGAATAGAAAAAATCTCCCAGGTCTCCGGCTTCCATAGCCACATCATTGGCAAAGCCGTAAATATGTTCATTGTTTTTTACAAGATTTCTGTTGGCTTCCAGAGCAGCCTTCATATTGGCCTTGATGTACTGGCCATGTTCATTTAACAGGCCGTCCTCTTCCCAATCCAACAGCAATCCCTGATTCACGGCATTTTTATACTGGTCACCGTTATTACCAAATATGACTATGTCTCCCAGATTACCCAGGGTGGCTCTGGTCTCGTAGATGCCGTTAAGGTCAGGCACTATATTCAAAATAACATTGAATTTCTCCAGCATAAGGTCAGCAAACCATCCTACCTGCTCTCCTGAATAATTAGCCACCTGTGAAAAAACAGTGAGAGTGATGGGGGCCTTCTGCCTCCTGGCACCGCATCCCGTTAAGGACAGACATATTATTAAAGCCAGAAAAATGGCTGTTGTTCTTCTAAAAATCAGTTTCATACTACCTCTGAAAATTATCGCCTGCAGTCTTTTTGCGAGCATAAAAATGGTACAGGTGCTATTCCCACCTGTACCAAATAATACCACAGTATGTGGTTTTTTTCAAATAATTAGTCTACGGATTAGTTCTTTTTCTTCTTAGCTACAACGATAGCTACCACTGCTGCTACGATAACAACTACACATACTACAACAACAATGATGATAGGTGTAGGATTACCGTTTTTCTGTGCATCGTCCTTTTCAGGAGCCTTTGTAGCTTCAGGTGCCTTTGTAGCTTCAGGAGCCTGTGTTACTTCAGGTGCCTTTGTAGGCTCAACTGTCTCACCGGAGCTGATGTTGCCGCCGTTAGCATTGTCCTTAGAAAGACCTGTGATTGTGAACTGAATCTCAATGGACTTCTGAGGAATAGTAGCGCTATCCTTAGCATTAGGATTGGAAGCGTTGTAAATGTTGATGAACTGAATACCTGTGTAGGTACCGTCAATCTCAGGATGATTCTTGGACTCAACCTTGTCACCCTTTGTGATAAGAGCCTCAATGCTCTGCTTCTTGCCATCGATGAAAAGCACAGCGTCCTTAATCTCTACGCCACCGCGATCGATGCAGTCATAAGGAATATCAAGGGATGCATACAGCATGTTCCAAGCTGTAGAGCCTGCAAGACCTTCCTTGAAGCCTTCGATCTTTACGCTATACTTGCCGTTACCATCGATAACAGCATCTGTGATTGTACCACCAAGGTTCTTCTCTTCGTCAGTAGTACCCTCGTTCCATGTAACATGTGTAAAGTTATCGGTTACACCATCATTTAAGCCAAGAAGACCGTTGGTCTCGTTGGTCCAGTCATCACGGAATACCCATGTGTCAGGGCACTGGAAAATAAGATATGCATTGTATTTCTTGTCCAGAAGAGTCTTATCGAACTCCTGCTGAACTTCCTTCTCGATCTTTGCAGACTTAAGAGTAATTGTGTACTCAAGAGTCTTGATACCCTCTTCAGGAATTGTTATGAATGTAGCAGCATCTGCCCAATCATTATGACCACCCATGATACGTACAGCATGGTCAGCATCGAAATCGCCGGTACCTTCGTTCCAGCAAACCTTCTTGTCTGTAGCGTCAATAGCTACTTCTACGCCATTAATCTTACATGTGATATCGATATCTACTGCAAGTCCTGTAAGAGCCTCAACATCAGATGAGAAATATGGAGCGAAATAGTAAGCATGAGGAACATTCTTGGAGAATGTAAGGCTGACAGTCTTGGTCTCGCCTACCTTAATTGTCTCCTCAACAGGGATAGGATCCTCTGAGAAGCCTGTGGTATAGCCGTAGCCCCAGTCGCCTGCTGCATCCTTATCACCGCCGAATGCGATGTGAAGATCAAGTGCGCCTGTGAAGTCTACTACTTCCATCTGCTTAGGATCAAGGTCAACCTTGTTAAGTGTGAAGGTGTACTCAATTGTCTTGAAGTTCTCAGGGGATGCGATAAACTGTGCGCCCCACTCATTATAACCACCTGCGATTCTGAAGCAGCCTGTACCGTAGTTGCCTGAGCCCTCAGCCCATGCAGACTTATTATCCTTGGTAAGGTCGAATGCAACTTCTACGCCATCTACCTTAACAGATGTAACTGTAGCATCTACTACTGTCTTATCTGTAGCACCAGGAATAAATACACAAGGAGCTGTCCACCATGTATGTAAGCAATTCTCAGGGAAGGTAGCGGAAACTGTTACAGACTCGCCTACCTTAACGCCTGTAGCAACACCTGTAGCACCCTCTGAATTGTCGCCTGCAGGTCCGATGTAGGTATAGCCCCAGTCATTGGAAGCAGCCTTATCGCCCTGGATAGCAACGAATGCAAGGTAGCTGTCAGCAGGAATAATGGAATTAATCTTGATTGTGTACTCAATCTTTGTGGCCTCTGCAGGAAGAACGATACCGTCCTTTACGCCCCACTCATTGTAGCCACCGTATGTACGAACGCACTTGTCAGCAGGGTAATTATCACCTGTGCCTTCATACCATGTAAGATCGTCATACTTTGTCTTGTCAATGGCGATTTCCTGACCATCGATCTTTAAGCTCTTTACTGTAACATCTACAGAAAGACCGGCTTCATCAACGATGATACATGGTGCCATCCACCAAATCTTTAAAGCCTTCTGAGGGAATGTGATAGAGATTGTAGCCTCTTCGCCCACCTTCAGATCTGCCTCTTCTACTGTAGCGCCTTCAAGTGCGCCGTTAGCAGGTCCGGAATAGCTGAGGTCCCAGCCGTCTGCTGTGGAGCCTGCGCCAATGCCGATAAAAGCATGATAAGTCTTGTCATCTGCCTTAACGTTCTGAGCCTTTCCCATAGCAGGTACAAGTGCAAGTACCATCAGGAAAGAGAGAACGAGAGCAGATACTCTTCTGAAACTCTTTTTCATAAAATAGCCTCTCCTTTTGTAATTTGCGTCTGAAACGCTTAAGGAAATTGTACTATCTGTATCGAAAATTTAATAACCTCAAAAATAGATATTTTTTACATTCTTTTTTGGACAAAAAAAGAGGAACCCGTAAATTAGTCCCGAGTCCCTCGAAAGAATCCTATAAATCTCCGTCTTTTTCCTTCTCTTCTGCCAGTGTGATGGTAAGATTGCCGTTTCTCTTTCTGAGTTCATCCATGAATTTCTTCTGATCGGCATCCTTTTTCATCTTGACTCTGAAGGTAAGCTCAAAGAGTGTTCCCATGTTGGTGGTCTTAACCTTCATAAGCTTGTGACGCTCTGTGTAATCCTTGAAAATATCATCAAATGCGCCCTGGTAGTCCATATCCTCCGGAATCAGAATACGAAGCTGATCAGATACAGGATCCATAAATTTTACACCGAGCTTAGATACAAGCACAATGACAATTGCAAGAATAATTGTAGCTAAAAGTCCTACTGTAAGCATACCGAGAGCTACGGAAAGACCTGATGCCATAGACATGAAAACAAAGGAAATATCACGTCCGTTGCCCTGAGCAGATCTGAATCTCACAAGAGCAAATACACCGCCCAGAGATACCGCACGGGCCAGATTGCTGCCAACCAGAATAATAACAAGTGTTACTATTGCAGGTAAAATTATAAGTGTGGTTACAAAGGAAAGACTACGCTTCTCCTTCTCAACAGACAAAATGTAGGCTGCACATAAAATCGCACCCAAAAGCACTGAAAAAAGCATACACGCCAGAATCTGATCCGCACCAAGTGTTGTCATATCCGATGAAACTCCAACTATATTTTCTATCATTTTCTATCCTCTCTTTACGCTAATTGCTCTGCTGTTCCATTTTTCCCAAAAATTGCTCCGGGCTCCATAGCCTTAGAGCTCAGATATCTGCAGGCAGATTTATTATTGGCCTTAACAAAATTGGCGTATTCCGTACCATACTTGGAAAAAGAAGTCTTATAAATCTTCATATCCGACAGTATTTCCGTCATCCACATAGGCATGGCATCGGAAATCTTAATCTCCATAAGCCACTCACCCTCACCTATCAGCTTGTCACCATAAATGCCGTAATGCAGCCCTAGATCATACCTTCTGGTGGTAATATTCCTGTCGAAGGTAACTCTGAAATCCTTGTCGTCCTTGGCAAACATAGCGCATCTGTCATAGGACAGGAAAAGCTGTGGCTTGAGATCAAGTCTGCGCTTCATATAGTCAATTTCCGACATAACCTGCGCATTCATAAAAGGCTTTATCTCAGGCATTTCACCAGTCTCAAAATAGTCGTAGGCGTCCTGTAAGATCATTTTAGTCCTGCGCTTATTAACCAGGCCCTGATACTTTTTCTTGATCTCCAGAAATACCTTGGCATCCTTTTCTACCGTACCGTAGGAACGAAGTCTCATCTTTTCCTTGTAGACCGGGTGCTCCATGGAACGTCTTATAAGATCGTGATTGTCCGTGTCGTAGTAGATATTGCAAATAGTGTAAAATTCGCCGTTTCTGGAGTGCTCATCCGACTCCATATACTCCGAAAGTCTCTCACGCAGAATGCCATAGGTCTCATTGCTTATGCGATATTTAATTTCATACCTGTTAAAAACTTCAATAGCCAATTTACTAAACCTCTGTAAAATTTCAGTAATTTGTATTATATACCAACGCGCCGTATCTTTACAAGACCAACTATAAGCACTTTCTGTGAGAAAAATATGTTTTAAAAAAGTAAAATCTATGTTTCAAATATATGATATTTGTGAACAGGTATAGCATTTTCGGTAAAAATG
>JAZUHR010000286.1:0-4555 GCA_045641825.1 Lachnospiraceae bacterium | reverse complement strand
TCTGAAAATACTGAGCTATCCAGGACTGAAGCTAAGATTGCCATTAAAAAGGGCAGAGTGGAAGTTGATGGCCAAAAGGCTAAAAGCCCTGAGATGAAGGTGGATGAGAAGAGTCTGGTGACTCTTGACGGTGCAGAAGTTACTGCAAGCGGCATGATTTATATTATGCTTCATAAGCCTCAGGGAGTGCTGTCAGCTACAGAGGACGGCAGGACCAGGACCGTTATCGACATGGTTCATGAAAATGAAGAAATAATGGCAAAAGTAAAGAAGGCAGATCTTTTTCCAATAGGAAGACTGGATAAAGATACTGAGGGCTTGCTTTTTCTTACAAATGATGGTATGCTATCCCACCAACTGTTAAGCCCCAAGCACCATGTGGAAAAGAAATACTACGCCGAATGTGATGGGACGCTTTCGGATGACGCAGTAAAACTTTTCGCCGATGGGCTGATGGTTGGAGAAGATTACAGAGCGTTGCCGGCAGGACTTGAGATAATCGAAAAAAATCCCGCCGGTTGCAAACTTAGCATAACATTAACGGAAGGGAAATTTCATCAGGTAAAGAGAATGTGCCATGAGGTGGGAGTGGAAGTGACCTACCTTAAACGCATCGAGTTTGGCGGGATTGAACTGCCCCAAGATTTACCTGTAGGTGAAATGCGGTTTTTGACAGAAGATGAAATTAGACGACTTACTGAAAGATAAGGATGCTGTTATTTTTGACATGGACGGCACTCTTATCGATTCCATGGGCCTTTGGGCGGAAATTGACAGGGCTTATTTTGGGCGTTTTGGTATGGAATTTCCGGAAGACTATCAGGCGGCTATTGCAGGTATGAGTTTTCTGGAAACAGCGATTTACAGCAAGGAACGCTTTAATATTCCTGATCCTGTAGAAAAAATCATGCAGGACTGGAATGATATGGCTATGGATATGTATGCCAATCACATTCCTCTTAAAGAGGGAGTGAGAGAGTTCCTGCCGGAACTTAAGAAACGCGGTATTTTAACAGGTATTGCTACCTCCAATTCCATGGAACTGGTGGAGGCTACCATGGATCATCTGGGAGTCCGTCACTTTTTCGACGAGATTCATACTTCGGGGGAAGTGGCACACGGTAAGCCTCAGCCGGATATTTATCTGCTGGTGGCAGAGTGTCTGGGGGTGGATCCCAAGCGTGCCATATGTTTCGAGGATATCCCGGAGGGGCTTATGGCAGGCAGAGCGGCAGGCATGATGACTGTGGCTGTAGACGACAAGTATTCGGAGAAACTTACAGACAAAAAGAAAGAATTTAGCGACTTTTTTATTAAAGACTATAGAGACTTTGAATTTTAAAAAGAGCGAAATGAAGTGAGCGTTTCAAAAAGGGGAAAGCGGACAAGGAGAAAGTATGACAGATTTTTCAGTTTACGGAAAGTATATAACAGAGAAGACCGGAGAACTTATCGGCATTGACAGCCCTACAGGCTACACTGAAAATGCGGCCAAATATGTTAAAGCCACCTTTGAAGAACTGGGATATGGGGCTACTCTTACCAGAAAAGGCGGAGTTATCGTGGATTTAGGCGGTAAAAATGCCGACAATGCTATTTTACTGGAAGCACATATGGATACCTTGGGCGGTATGGTCAAGGAAATTACAGGGGACGGCAGACTCAAGGTTACCAATCTTGGCGGAATGAATGCCAATAATGCAGAAGCAGAGAATGTGCGTATCGTAACCAAATTCGATGGTATCTATGAGGGAACCTTGCAGCTGGCCAACGCTTCAGTACATGTCAACGGTGAGTACAATGATACCAAGCGTGACTGGAAGGTCATGGAAGTTGTTATCGATGAAAAGGTAGCAAATAAAGATGATGTGAAAAAACTGGGTATTTCGGTTGGTGATATCGTATGCTTTGAGCCTCGTTTCAGAGTGACGGAAAAGGGCTTTATCAAGAGCAGATTCCTGGATGACAAACTCTCGGTAGGTATCCTTATGGGCTTTGCCAAGTACCTGAAGGATGAGGGCATCGAGACTGACAGAAAAATATATCTCCATATCACTTCATACGAGGAAGTGGGCCATGGCGGCTCAGCATCAGTGCCCGCAGGGGTTACGGACGCCATCTCCGTTGATATGGGATGCGTAGGTGTGGGACTGGAGTGCAAGGAGACAGACGTATCTATCTGTGCCAAGGATTCCGGCGGACCATACGATTACAGCCTGGTCAAGGAACTGATTGCGGCAGCCAAAAAGATGGAAGCGTCTTATGCAGTGGATATCTATCCTTTCTATGGCTCCGATGTTGAGGCTACCCTTCGCTCTGGCAATGACATCCGTCACGGACTTATCGGTGCCGGCGTATATGCCAGCCACGGCTATGAAAGAAGCCATGTGGACGGTGCCGTAAATACTTTAAAAACACTTATCGGCCTTTTGGCATAATATGATGAATCGGACAGTGGGCATTTCTTTTACTTGAAAAGTAGGAAAGCCCACTTTTTTTTGCGATTTATATTTTCTATGCAACCAGGTGTTAAAAAATTGCGCTATAATAGTTGTAAGGGAAAAATAGGATAAGAAAGGAGCCGACGCTTTGGAAGATACTGAAATTGTTGATCTTTTTTTGAAAAGAGACGAAAAAGCCATAAATGAAGTAGCACAAAAATATGGCAGCAGACTAAGAGCGTTGGCTTTTGGCATTCTTGCAGACAGGGAAAGCGCTGAGGAATGCGAAAATGATGCTTATATGGAGGCATGGCGCCTGATTCCTCCCAATGAGCCTCGGGAATACTTGTTTCCCTTCCTTTCCAAAATCGCCAGGCATCTGGCGATAGACAGATGTCGTAAGCAGAACAGTTCAAAACGTAAAGCAGACATTGTGGAACTTAGCGAAGAAATGGAGACCTGCATCCCTGCGGTAGGTGATGTGGAGAGCAATTTCGAGGGAAAGGCACTGCAGGAAAAAATCAATGATTATCTAAAAAAAATATCTGTTGAAAAAAGAGTGGTTTTTGTCAGGAGGTATTATTACCTGGACTCTGTAACGGATATCAGTAAAAGATGTAAAGTATCCGAAAGTAAAGTGAAATCGATACTTTTCCGTACACGTAATGAATTAAAAGAATATTTGATAAAGGAGGGCTATGACATATGAAAAACGACAAAGTTTTAGAAGTGATGGAAGGCTTGGACACCAATTTTATAGAGGAAGCCGAAAAATATCAGGGGAAACACAAGAGTAATTATTGGATAAAAGTTCCCATAGCTGCAGGACTGGTTATTTTAGTTGGCATATCTCTGTATGTTGGAATAAAATTACAAGGTGGAAAAGGTGACACCGGGAATAACAATAACAGGCCTATTCAGCATGAATTCGTGGAAGCAAAAGTTGTAAGCTTTGACACTCTTGCTGAAATGGAAGCGTCAAGTGAGCTTATCATAAAATGTGTTCGTGAGGAAGAAGAGGAAACAGAAATCAAAAAGTCTTTCGGCTCAGTAAGTTCCGTTTGTACATTTTCAAAAGTGAAGATTGAAAATGTATATAAAGATACCTCCAACAACATAAATGCAGGTGAGGAAATCACGATTCGTGAAAATGCGGCATTAGATAGCGCTTCCAATACCATGTACCATGTGGCCGGCTACCAGATGATGAAACCCAACGAGTCTTATCTGCTTTTTTTAACAGCACATAAAAAAGCCAATGGAGATACTTATTACTCGGCTCGTGGAATAAATTTTGGTACAATACCTCTGGGCGAGAGCGGAAATCTTTTGCTCAACGGAAATAATAACATGGATAATACCAAGGACGAATATACCGTAGGCAGTCCCGTGGACTTTTCCCATTTCATAACTATCTGGGATGCTGCCAAAAGAAAATACATTATGGAAAGCCCTGTGGATACAGAAGGTTTTTCCGAAAAACAGAAGGCATTACTGGAAAAGTATCCCGAGTATTTTACGCTGGATGCCGGTAAGGGATTGGATGTGTATGTGGCGCAATTTGCCGCAAAATCATATTCTTTCAAGATATGGGAACATGGCGAAGAACACGATTTTACCGATGAATTGAGATATGGTTCATTGAAGGCAGACGAGGTGAAAATTATCCTTAAAACATACAAGGTTAATCCTGCAGAGGTTAATATTATCCCTTACCAGGATATGCTTTCCAGTTATATTAATCCCATATGGATTAATTATCCGGATGACACGGAAGAATCAAAAGAAAAACGCATGCAGGAATATATAGATACAGTCAGAAAACTATTGGAAGAATAGGGGAACGAGGGAAAATGTAAGCCGTCCTCGGAATTACATTATGGAGGGGGGACACGCATTTTTCAGCTACTGTCAGATGCATTTATTCCTTGATATAAACCGAAATCAGACGGCGAATAGCCGTCTGATTTCGAAGTGTCGACTTTGTCGACGCGCTAAAATGGGGCTGAAATTTACAGCCCCATTTACTATTATAAATTATACTTAATCATTAACGCACGTACTTCTTCAACAGTCAATTTTAGTTTTTCTGCAGCTCGTTCTATGCTGTAATC
>JAZUHR010000285.1:0-12509 GCA_045641825.1 Lachnospiraceae bacterium | reverse complement strand
GTATTAGTATTAGTAGGTGTCGGTGTATTGGTATTAGTCGGCGTCGGTGTATTGGTATTGGTCGGCGTCGGCGTATTAGTCGGAGTTGGTGTATTAGTTGGAACCGGTGTATCGGTCGGAGCCGGAGTCTCGCTAGGCGCTGCTGTAGGTGATACAGGAGCTACAGATGGCGTAGCTGCGTCAGTGGGCTGTGGAGCTTGTGTGGGAGCTGAGGAGTCTCCGCCTGGAGTTGTGCCGGGCTCTGTGGTAGGCTCTGCTACAGGCTCAGATGGAAGAGGGGTCTCAGTAGGCTGATTTTCACCGGTAGGAGCAGGAACTTCTGATGGCTGTGCTTCATCCGTGGGAATAGGAGTCTCAGTAGGCTCTTCGGTGGGAAGCGGAGTAGGTGTGGAACTTGGGAAAAGCTTGTAAAAGTTCACACGAACTGTTGCATAGCTGATATTCTTGAATTTGGTCTTAAAATCGGCCCAGGTCATGGTCTGAGGCTCGCGAATGATACAAGGCTCGTTCCAGTTACAGTCCATAAAGGTGATGGTTTCTTTGGTATAGTCGAGATTCAAAAGAACGATGGAATGGCCGCTGTTTCTGATTCTAAGCTCGGCACCCGGGTGCAGCTGTTCCTTATAAGTACGGAAGAAACCGGCAATATTTGTATTGCTGCTGGATGAAGCGGTGATTCGCTTGAGGATAGAACCCTTGTTTTCCTGATAAACAGTGCCAAAGAGCATATACTGAATATAGTTGGCGTATCCCATGCATTGCACTGCACGCAAATCGTAGGTCGTGCCCTCTATGGTGACAATTCTGAGACAATTACAATTGCTTCCGGAATTGACGCAGTTTACTTTGCCGTGGCAGGTACAGGCTTTGCCGTTCTTAGTAAAATAGTGGTATTTGCTGTCCTTATAAGGTCCGTAGTACTTGAGGGCCTTTTCCATACGGGCGATAAGATCCGGATTGGAAAAATACTTAGCTGCTATGCCTACATATGAGGCGGATGAAACAGCGGATACTTCCTGGGCCGGAGGCATAAAAACAATAGCATTCATCAGAATACAAATAAGAAGTATTCGTATTGTGAACAGTTTTTTGCCCATTGTCGCCCCTTGAAAAAACAGTTATAATCTTCCACTCATAAGTTTATATTTTTCAGATAAAATGGTCAACAAATGCCGGCAGAAATAATAATAAATTTATAATTTGGAGCTTTCTTTTTGATATAATGTTTGACGGTGCCTGAAAAAACACCTATACTGAAAATAATTTTTGAACTTTAAGCCAAAGAGGATAATGTCATGAAAGAAAAATTACAGCCAAACAGTCCCTGCTGGTGCCATAGCGGCAAGCCCTACGGACAGTGCCATTTAGAATTTGATGAGAAGATTAAGAAGCATAGAATGCTGCTTCATAAGGTGCCGGGGAGAAATCTGATAAAAACTCCCGAGCAGATAATAAAAATCAAGGAGAGCGCGAAAATCAACGTGGCGGTTTTGGATGAGGTGGCTTCCAAAATCCATGAGGGTATGAGAACCTCCGAGATAGACCGTATCGTATACGAGACCACCACCAAAATGGGAGCAGTGCCGGCACCTCTTAACTATGAGGGCTTTCCTTACAGCGTTTGCACCAGTGTAAATGATCAGGTCTGCCACGGCTATCCATCAGATGATGTGATTCTTAAGTCAGGCGATATTATCAATGTAGACGTTTCCACTGATCTCAAGGGCTTTTTTTCCGATTCCTCCAGAATGTTCATGATAGGAAAAGTAGACCCACAGGTGGAAAAACTGGTGCGTGTGACGAAGGAAAGTGTCTACAAAGGACTTGAGGCAGTGAAGCCCTGGGGCTTTCTGGGAGATGTGGGAGCGGCAGTGCATGACCACTGCTATAATAATGGCTTTACCGTGGTGCGGGAAATAGGCGGACATGGCGTGGGCAATGCCTTCCATGAGGATCCATGGGTAGGATATCATACCAAGCGTGGTACCGGAATGATCCTGGCTCCCGGCATGATGTTTACCATCGAGCCTATGGTTAATATGGGAAAAGAAGCTGTTTGCCTGGGCGAGGATAATGACTGGGAAATTTATACAGAGGATGGAAGCCTGTCAGCACAGTGGGAGATCCAGGTGCTGGTGACGGAAGAAGGTGCGGAAGTAATTTCCTGGTAACCCTTATACAAAAGGAGAAGCCCACTAGCGGACACTAATGGGCTCTTTGGGGGAGTTATGAAAAAATTTACTTGTAAGCTTTTCAATACAAAGCTCTCTTTGCTTTGTGTAAGTGCATTATATATGCAAATTATGAACCTGCAATGTTCAAAATAAGAAAGTTTTGTGAACAAATACTGTGTTGTACTAAACTGATAAAGTAGGAAAATGGTCCCGGTTTTTGGATAAAAACCGGGACCAAAGCCTTATAAAAAGCGGGTTTTTCAGCATTCCACCACGTGGATTAAGCGGCTTGCGTAGTCGCCCCACATTTCGCACAAATTTATGCCGGCAGTCATAAGTGTGCTGCCTAAATATGTACGGGATTCCTTATTTTCTGTCATGCCCTCAGTATATTCTGTATCGTCTTCGTTGAGAAGGCGGTATTTTTTATTGGGATCGAGTCCGTAGAGCTTTACTCTGCGAGAGTGCATATTAGGACGTCTCTTTACGAATTCCACTGTAACCAATGCTTCTGTTGCATCCTTAGCGGCTACCATATAGCAATCGAATTCGCCGTTTTCGGACACGCTGGCCATACGATAGTAGTCTCCTGTACGCACCAGGTCGTTGAATTTGTGATAGAGTTTTACCTGCCATGGAATCAGATTGCGATCTGCCTCAGGGATTCTGGTTACATCCAGCTCGTAGCCGAAGGTGCCGGCCAGAGCCACGTGACCTCTGGTGGAAAAAGGAACGTTACGGCCTACTGTGTGATTTGGACAGTCAGATACATGGGCGCCCATAGCAGAAAGAGGGTAGATGAGCTCAGTGCCCTCCTGAATCTGCAGACGGCAGATAGCGTCGGTATTGTCGGAGCACCAGATCTGTGGACCATAGTAAAGCATGCCGGCGTCAAAGCGGGCACCACCGGAAGAGCAGTTTTCCAAAAGAAGCTTAGGGAAGTCTGTTATGAGACGTTCCTGAAGGCTGTAAACACCCAGGCAATAGCGGTGCAGTAGCTCACCCTGACGGTCGGATGGAAGAGCTGCGGAATATAGGTCTGAAAGAGGACGGTTCATGTCCCACTTTACATATTCTACATTAGCAGAGGTTAATACCTTTTTCATCATGTCATAGACTGCATCCACGACTTCCTGTCTGGAGTAATCCAGCACCATCTGATTGCGGGCAAGACCGGGCTCACGTCCGGGAATCTGAATAGCCCAGTCCGGATGGCTTCTGAAGAGATCGGAATCGGGACAAATCATTTCCGGCTCAAACCACATGCCGAATTTCAGGCCCCGCTTATTTACTTCGCTTACCAGGTAGCTGAGGCCGCCCTTAAGCTTTTCTTCGTTTACCACCCAGTCGCCCAGAGCACGGTTATCGTCGAAGCGGTTGCCGAACCAGCCATCATCCATAACCAGCATTTCAATACCGAGCTTTCCGGCCTGATCGGCTATGGCGATAAGCTTTTCTTCGTTGAAATCGAAGTAAGTGGCTTCCCAGTTGTTTAAAAGGATCGGACGCTTCTTGTCGCGGTAATAGCCGCGGATCAGGTGGTCACGGTAAAGGTCGTGGAAAATGCGGCTCATTCCGCCTATGCCCTGATTGGAATATACCAGATTGGCTTCAGGAGTCTGGAATTCCTTGGAGGGCTCCAGAGTCCAGCAGAAATCCTCATGGTTGATACCGGTAATGAGGCGGACATAGTCAAACTGGCTTCTGTCGATCATGGTCTCGAAGCAGCCTGAATATACCAGATTCATGCCGTATACTTCGCCGCTGTTCTGAGTGGTGGAAGGAGGCATAAGGCAGGTAAAGGCTTGCTCCTGATGTCCGCCCTCACCGCGCTTGGAGCTCATGCCGGAAACGCCGTAATTAACAGAGGTTCTGTTAATGGAACGCTCCCGAGCCCAGGAGCCGTAAAGGGTAATTTTATCGTATTCGTTATTGTCCATATCGAGGCAGGCAGACATGGCCTTCAGAATCTTGATTTTTTCATTGGTCGTGTTTTGGATAAGGGTGCTTCTGCAAATAGCGTCAATTCCTTTGAAAACAGAGTAGGAGAGGATGACTGTGAGGCCTTTTTCGGGATCGATGGCTTCGATTTCAAGAGTAAGTGAATCCTCTTCGCTTCCCCAGGTGGCAGGCAGGCCTGCTAATTTTTTCTTTCCCTTAAAAATAGTGTGGGACTTGTAATTAAGCTTGGTAGCTGATGTGCCGTCGGGGTACTGAATCTTTAAGGCGCTTTCCCTGTAATCACCGATACCGTGAGTGGGGTACTCGAATGGAAAAGCGTCATAGAAGGAAAGTCGGTCGCGGGCATTAGTCTCCGGCGTGAAGGGACCCTCAAAAATACGTGTGAGGTAGCGTACATCGTCGTCGGCGAGGCGGGCACCGTAGTAGGCATGCCCGATGAAGCCCTCCCGGTCTACGATGGCAATCACATATGAGGTGTTTTCTGTGTCGATTTTGAAAAGCTTTGTGTCTGAATTGTAGGTAATATTCATATTTTCTCCTTTTATGAAACGAAGTGGAATAAATGGAGAACTCCGCAGGAGTTTGAAAAGCTAAACCTTCACGCGTAAGCGTGAACTATTATGGTTTAGCGTCCTTGTTTTCTCCTTTTATGAAACGAAGTGGAAGCGTCTGTTTAGTGGGTATCAGGCTGAAGTACGGATTACCAGCTTGCCCTCAATCAGGTGGATACCGTGATTGGTCTCTATTCCGTTGAGCTTTTTAATCACATTTCTTACTGCGGAATCTGCCAGGCCCTCCATGTTGACAGAATAAGTGGTAAGAGGGACATTACAAAGCCCCGGGTGAATGAAGTCATCAAAGCCTGTAACAGCCACATCCTCCGGCACGCGAATTCCCTTTTTGTTAAGGGCTTCTATCATACGGGCGGCAGCGGTGTCACAGTTGCAGACGATGGCGTCGGGCAAATCCTCAGGAACGGGGAAGTCCACAAACATAATCCTGTTCATGTCACGGTCATCCAGCACCCAGTTAGGGCGAAATTCGTAGCCTTTTTCCATAAGAGCCTTGGAATAACCCATATACCTGTCGTTGATGGACTTGGTGGCCATGAGGGTACCCAGAAAAGCGATTTTCTTATGGCCCTTTTCTATAAGGTAATTGGTTATGATATAGGCTCCGTAGTAGCTGTTGGAGATAATGGAATCCTCCTGCAGGTCTGAATCATAGAAATCCAAAAAAACCGTAGGAAGGGCATAATGGGCATTTATCATCTTAAGATAGGTGGTATGCAGGGCGCCCATAACGATGAGGCCGTCTACCTTGCCCTCTCGTAAAAGCTTGGGTGGCATATTGTTTTTCTCGTCGTCAAAGGAAATAATCTCCAGCATGACGAAGGAATTGGAGGCTGCGGCAGCGGAATTTATCTGCTGATACAGGTCCCAATAGAAGGCGTCGTACTTGGCTATGTAGCCCTCTGAAACAATTACGCCTATGTTATAACTTTTCTGCGAAGTGGATTTTTCACCCGGCTTTTCATATCCCATCTGGGAAGCCAGCTCGATTATACGGGAGCGCATCTCTTCGCTGACACCCTTCTGACCCGCCAGGGCTTTGGAGACTGTGACTATGCTCACGTCCAGCTTGGCAGCGATATCCGACATTTTCACTTTTTTAGCCATATTTTAACCTCTTTAGAAATCCTTTTCGAAGCAACATAAAGTTTTTTAACATAGTTACCCGCCATAATGCTGCTTCTTAACTTTAAGCTGAGTAAAAATTAACTTAAAAAATGCAAAAAGTCAAGTAAAATTATTTTGAGCGATTAATCTGTGATAGATTTATCAAGTTCTGTAGGCCTGAGGAGTACGTCCTGTGGCTTTTTTAAAGTGATTTATGAACTGAGTTGAGGACTCGTATCCGACCTGGTATCCGATTTCGTGAACCTTCAGGGAAGACTGGCGAAGTAGCTCTTTTGCTTTATTTATGCGGGTTGCGTGCATATATTGCAGGGGGGAAATGTAGTATTTTTCAGAGAATTCCTTGCACAAGCGAAAACGATTAACGAAAAAGAGAGTTTCCAATTCCTTCAGTGAAATGGCCTTATAGTAGTTGTTATCGATATATTCTTTAATAAGAGAAAGAGTTTCGTCCTTGGCGGAATTTGATTCATTTCCCTCGGTGGTAAAAGCCTGGAAGCTTTCGGTGAAAAGATCCGTAAGATAGCGATGAAAAGAAAGTGCATCGAAGGATGAAGCACGCTCGGCAGGCAGGAGAGGACGCAGTGTGGGCTGGAGACCGGTCTTGCTCAGGGATTCTATATAGAAGACAGGGGAATTCGGAGATAACTGCAGGAAAAAGAAGCCGGATTGGGCTCCGGTGAAGTAAATAATGTCATATTCCAGGTTTTTTTCGGAAAAAATGGAAAAAGAATGGCTGAGATCCGCAATAATCATGGAGCCGCCCGCGAGGCTTATAGAGACAGAGCCACAGGAAAAATTGCCACTGCCCTTTGTGGTATGTAAAAGCGCGTAGGCCGGAAGGAAGGAAAAGGAAAGCCTCATATCCGAAGGCTGTAGGATATGTCCCATAGCCAGCGGGTACATAAGGTTCTTGCAGCTTTCCTGATCTACATTTACATCCTTGGGCAGAAAATCGGTAATGGCCATAACTCCGCTTAACTTCGGGATTTCGGTCATGGCATGCAGCATTGTGTGAGAAAACATAGGAAACCTCCGTAGAAGAAATTGCATACAGACGGCGATGTTGTAAGCATTCTTTGTGATAATTCCACAAAAAATATCGGCCCTTTTGTGCAGTTTGCACCAACAAGAAACGTATATATAAACCAACAAACATATATAATATAGCATACACGGAAAAATTAATCAATAATATTTAACTAATTTACTTAAATTTAGGCGAGATTAGTTTTGGATTAGTCAGCATATAAAGGGATTTTTTGAGCATTATGCATAAAACCCCATACTTAAACTTGTACGAAAATAACTAAACCTTTATTTTCGTAAATAAACATATATAAAATGCAAGAAAATGTGATGATTAAATTTTAATTTTAAGTATAATAAAGCACATCGGAAAAATTTGTGAATTTTTTGTAACGAAAACGATTTCGAAGCGGAAACGGAGCTTTTGCAGGCGGAAAGCCTGATACAGGGAGTTTTGGGAGAGTAACTAATGGTAAATGACTTTAAAACGCATCTTTGCGAAAAATTGATTCCTTTCTGGAAGAATCTCAAGGATGATGAGTTCGGCGGCTTCTACGGCCTTCTGGACTACGATCTTAACCTTGATAAGAAAGCAGAAAAAGGATGCATATTGAACAGCCGTATTCTTTGGTTCTTTTCCAATGCTTACTTAGTTCTTAAGGATGAGTCCCTGAAGGAATATGCAGATCATGCATACAAATTCCTTACCGAATATTGCATAGATAAAAGACACGACGGCGTCTTCTGGTCCCTCGATTACAAGGGAGAGCCCTTAGATACTACCAAGCATACCTACAATCAGGCATTTGCCTTGTATGCGGTTTCTTCCTACTATGATGCGTTCAAGAATCCCGAGGCGTTGAAGGTGGCCAGCAATCTTTTCCGTACTATCGAAAACAAGTGTACAGATCAGTATGGCTACAAGGAGGCCCAGAGCCGTGAGTTTTTCGAGGTTCAGAATGATAAGCTCTCCGAAAACGGTGTTATGGCTGACCGCACGATGAATACGCTTCTTCATGTATTCGAGGCCTATACTGAGTTTTACAGAGTGACAGGTCGCCAGGAGGTAGCCGACAGACTGAAGGACATCATCGATGTATTCGGTACCAAGGTTTACAATCCGGCTCTTCATCGTCAGGAAGTTTTCTTTGATAACGATATGAATTCCATTATAGATCTTCATTCCTACGGTCACGATATTGAGACAGCATGGCTCTTGGATCGTGGTATCGAGGTTCTGGGAGATCCTCACAGGAAAAAGCTTATGACTCCTATCATTATGGATCTGGAGGATGAGATACTGAAGGTGGCCTACAATCACAATTCTCTGGCCAATGAATGCGAGAGAGGCGTGGTAAACGAGTGGCGTATCTGGTGGGTACAGGCTGAGGCAGTTGTAGGCTTCTACAATGCCTACAGAAAGAGACCTGAGCGTAAGGATTTCGAGGAAGCGGCCTCCGCTATCTGGGAATTTATCAAGGAAAATCAGGTAGACAAGAGAGCAAGCTCAGAGTGGTTCTACAGAGTCGACAAGGAAGGACATCCGGATAGCGAAAAGCCTATCGTGGAGCCTTGGAAATGCCCTTATCACAATGGCAGACTTTGTATGGAAATGATTAAGAGATTAAGATAATGATACACGAAAGATATTACAAAGAATTAGAAAAACAGGAAAAGCTGATAGCGAAGAAAAATTCCCCGGACGAGAATTTTTACAATGGTGTTTACGACAGATTTGTAAATCCTGTGCTTACCCGGGAGCATGCTCCTCTTATCTGGAGATATGACCTGAACAAGGAGACCAATCCTTTCTTCATGGAGCGTCTGGGTATTAACGCTGTTATGAATTCCGGCGCTATCAAATTCAATGGCAAGTATGTTCTGGTAGCCAGGGTAGAGGGCGCAGACAGAAAATCCTTCTTCGCTGTGGCTGAGAGCGACAGTCCTACAGAGGGCTTCCGCTTCAGAAATAAGCCCGTAATTCTTCCGGATACAGAGCCCGATGAGACCAATGTCTACGATATGAGACTTACTCTTCACGAGGACGGCTACATATACGGAGTCTTCTGCTCAGAGAGCAAGGATAAAGAAAATCCGGATTTGTCCGCGGCTACCGCAGCAGCAGGCATCGTAAGGACAAAGGATTTGGAGAACTGGGAGAGATTACCAAATCTCGTTACACTTCATTCTCCTCAGCAGAGAAATGTAGTTCTTCATCCGGAATTTGTGGACGGCAAGTATGCTTTTTACACCAGACCTATGGATGATTTCATAGAGACAGGCTCCGGTGGCGGCATAGGCTTTGGACTTTGCGAGGATATTACCCACGCGGTTATTGACGAGGAAAAGATGACATCCATCCGTCGTTATCATACCATCACCGAGGTTAAGAACGGTGCGGGTGCAGTACCCATTAAGACTGACAGAGGCTGGATTCATATAGCCCACGGCGTCAGAAATACTGCAGCAGGCCTGAGATATGTTATATATGCCTTTGTTACTGACCTTAAGGATCCTTCCAAGGTCATTGCAGAGCCCGGCGGACTCCTTATAGGACCGAGAGGCGCTGAGCGTGTAGGCGATGTATCGAATGTAACTTTTACCAATGGTGCCATCTTGGATGATGACGGTAAGATTTATATATACTATGCATCCTCAGACACCAGACTTCATGTGGCAGCTACAGATATCGAGAGACTCACAGACTACTGCTTCGGGACACCGGCAGATGCCCTGAGAAGCCCTGACTGTGTGAAGCAGAGAGTAGAACTTATAGACAGGAATCTTGCCTTGCTTGAGGAAAGTAAATGAGAAAAACACTTGCGAAAATCCTGGCAGTGGCTGTAGGACTTACATCGATTTTATCTATGGCGGCTTGCGGAGATACTAAATACAACTACACAAAGACAGACGATAAATACAAGGTTTCCAAAGAACTTTCCGATAAGAATGCTTCCGAGAATACCAAGAGACTTTTTTCTTTCCTCTGTGATATTTACGGGGAAAAGGTCCTTTCCGGTCAGGTTTGTGACGACGGAATGAAGGGCCCTGAGATAGAAGTGGTGAAGGAGACTACAGGAAAATTACCGGCTATCCTCTCCATGGATTTCATGAATGACTCTCCCGGACACACCACCGGAAAAGAGGGCAAGACCACCGAGTACGGCATTGAATGGTGGGAGCAGGGTGGTATTCTGGAATACCACTGGCACTGGCGCACTTACGATGAGTACACTAAGTCGGGAAAACAGTGGTACAGCACCTTTTATACAGACAGTACTTCCTTTAATCTGAAAAATGCCCTAAACGGCAAGGATAACAAGGGGAAGGCCATGCTGCTTAAGGGAATCGAAGTTATTGCCGGTCAGATAAAGGTCCTGGCAGATAAAGACATTCCGATTTTGTTCAGACCTCTTCACGAGGCATCCGGCGGCTGGTTCTGGTGGGGAGCATCGGGACCTGACGCATACATAGAGCTCTACAAACTTATGTACGATCAGCTTACCAATTACTACGGACTCCACAATATCATCTGGATATGGAACGGACAGGATGCCAAGTGGTATCCCGGTGATGAATATGTAGACATCGTCAGCTACGATTCTTATCCCGGCAAGCGTGTCTATGCATCACAGAAAAAGCTTTTTGATATGACACAGGCAACACCTTCCGAGAATAAGATGGTGTACATGTCCGAGAACGGCTGTGTATTTGATCCTGAGCTGGCAGTCCAGGATAATTGCCTCTGGGGTTCATTCATTACCTGGAGCGGAGAATTCATCCAGAAGACGGCCCTAGGAAAGGCAGCATTGTCTCAGGAATACAACGAGAAAGATAAATTAATCGAAGTTTATCAAAGCGACAGGGTACTGACGCTGGATGAACTTCCGGATATCAAGAAATATTCCATAAAATAGGAGCAACTCGATGAAAAAGAATTTTTTCAAAAGAATCATTGTATCTGTGTTGACCTTAAGCATGGTGGTGACCACTCTGGTGGCTCCCGCAAAGGCTTCTGCCATCACAAACAAGACAATGAAAGAGTATGAGGATATTGTCAGCACCTATAATATAGGTGAGGGCGTACCCGGCTTCAATGCTTATGTTGAGGCACACAAAAATGCTAAATTCCCGTCTGCGGAAATCGTAGCGACAGCAGCTGATGCAGTCAGATATGAAGAGTCAGGCATGAAGAAAGACATGACCATCTACAAGGATTACGAGGGTAAGACCGGTGATGCTATCCTTACATCAGAGGATTCTCTTCTGGAGTACGAGATAGAAGTAGCAGAGTCCGGTTTTTACAATATGTCCCTTGTTTACTATCCTGTAGCCGGTAAAAATGCCAATATCGAGCGTTCCATCTTTATCGATGGTGAGCTCCCCTTCAAGGAATACGCACTGGTATCCTTCACCCGCGTTTGGAAGATCGACAGCGATTCCACCAGCACCAATGCTGATGGAGTTACTGAGATTAAGTGGAATGCAGATAATCAGGGCAATCAGGAAAAGCCGGGCATGGTAGAGGCTCCGGAATGGCAGCAGAGATATACATATGACTCTGACGGTTACATTTCTTCCCCTCTCTATGTTTACCTGGAAAAGGGACATCATACCATATCTCTTATGTCCGTAAGAGAGCCTATGCTGGTTCACTCCCTGGTGTTCAATAATACAGAGACTTCCATTAATTACTCTGCATATAAGGCACAGATGGATAAAAAGGGTGCCAAGGACGCTAAGGACGCTGTTATCAAAATCGAAGCAGAGTTCGCCAGCAAGACATCCTCTCAGATGCTTTATCCTCAGCAGGATCAGGCTTCTGCAGATGTTTCTCCGGCATCAGCCAAGTACCTTTTGAATAACGTTATAGGTGGTAATTCCTGGAGACTGGTAGGCCAGTGGATCGAATGGGAATTTTCAGTACCTGAGGACGGCTACTATCAGATAGCTATGAGAGCAAAGCAGAATTTCTCCAGAGGTGTTGAGGTATCCCGCCGTATCACTATCGACGGCGAGCTTCCTTTCTCGGAAGCACGTTCACTTGAATTCCGCCGCGCTTGGGAAGATACGTTCCTTTCCGGCGACAACTACGAAGTCAAGTACGAGGAAGACGGAAAGAAATTCGTCACCGACAGGGACACCCCCGACAGCTACAAGAAGTATATCGGTGAAGACGGAATAATCCGTAAACTGTCCGACGGAAAACCGGCGTTCAAATGGGATATCAACGACAACGATATCCGTGTTGCGAAAAATCAGGTCGCCGGCAATTTCACGGAAAAGTATTTCTCCGATTCCACCGGATACGTTGCGGATCCTTTCTGCTTCTATATCGAGGAGGGAACACACACCCTTTCGTTTGAAGCGGTGCGTGATGAATTCTATCTTGCCGAGATCGTGCTCGGACCTTCGCAGGCAACACCTTCGTATGACGAATACATAAAAGCAAACGAAGGCAAGAAGAACGAGGCGGCTTTCGATGAAAATACCTGCTACATCGAGGCTGAGTATCCCACGGCGGTTTCCGATAAGTCGCTGTACGCACTCAACGACAGGACTTCCGCTCTCACTCACCCGCAGGACCCCGCCAAGACGAAGCTCAACGCCATCGGCGCTTCAAAATGGCAGGAGATCGGTCAGTGGA
>JAZUHR010000284.1:0-4112 GCA_045641825.1 Lachnospiraceae bacterium | reverse complement strand
CATGGCTACGATCCGACTTTGAATTCCTCTTCATTCTCAAAGGGCCGGGGCTCATAAATTTCCGCATCGAAGAAGCCCAGCCAGCCCTTAAGTTTTCCGTTAAACTGGTCTATGGCGGCCTTAACTTCGGTATATGCCGCCGTAATCATGTCATCGGACATAGACCCGGATGTATCTATCATAAATAGGATATTTTCTACGGTCTCTGTCTTTTCGTTGAAATCCGGAAGAAAAAAGGGGCTATCGTCGAATCTGCGATCCGGTGGTGTAAAGGAGTAATCTACTACTTCCTCCTGAACAAAATCGATTAAAATCGTGCGCCAGTCGGTCTGCGGTTGTTGGAGTTCCTTTAAAATACGCTCTGCAAAGGCAGGAAGAAGTCCTCTGGTATTCGATGGGTCACGGACTTCCATGGCCTTCGCCGCATCTGCAACGCGTTTGGACCATATTTCCTGCAAATTATCATCATCTTCGTTCTGTTCCCATTTGGAATGATCATCCCATTGCGCTGTCGATGGAAAGGGTTCTTCAGACCTTTTTTTCCTGCCTCTGCCCTTGTCGGGATCATGCTTATCCTCTCCCCCATTCTCGCTTGAGCTTCTCGAAAGCATGGTATATAACTGCTCTACGGTATATTCATGCCCCTCCCGCCCATTCGGTGCCAGATGGGGTGCGACTCCGTATTTGCCCAGGGTGATACTGCTCTCTTTCATGCCGTTTTCCAGGAAAATATTTGAATTCACCACGATATCGGCTGCTATATTATATACTTCACGGTCTTCACATTTACAGCGCTTGCAATGCTGCAATACTACATGCAAAATCTCGTGCATCATAACAAAATCCAGTTCCGCATCCGTAAGGCTGTCCAGGAAACCCGTACCGAAAGTAATCCTGACTCCGTCTGTGCAGGCAGTCTCCACCTCTTCACTGACAGCATAAATCATATGCATTAAAAGTAAGCCGTAAAAACCATGATTGCACAGAAGTCTCATACGCGATAAAAGAAGTCTTTTTGTATACTCTTTAATTTTGTACTCAGACAGAGCCATTCATCAGCCTTCCTTTCGTTTGAAGCCACCTGGAAAATTCAGGAATGGTGAGGAGTGTTTCTTTGTAGCCCTTTTCTATATACATATAGTCTTTCATCAGGACTGTACTGAAATCCGGCGGCATTCTGTTCGCGTAGCGAATGGAATTCGCAATGCGGTCGATTTCGTTTTTATGTTCTCTTGCATAAGCCGTCATAGCCGCTGTCAAAGCATACATGGCATCTGTTCCGGTGGGCAGCTTCGTATTTTTACCGTCGAATACATCTTTGATATCGGGGAGATCTTTATATACTTTGGCCCAGGTTCTGAATTCTATGGCCGTACCGCTGCCGACTATTCCCGAAATTAGCGAAAACATATCGTCGATATCGTCACTTATACAGTTGAGCAAATTGCTTACCATCTCCCAGGAACGGGGTGTGGCAAAAGCCAGGTCGTCGGAACTCGAATCAAAGCCCATAAGATAATTCTGCCTGAAGGACAGAAAGCCTACTACTTTTTCGTTGATTCCGTTTTCTATCGCCCATTCCTTCCAGGCTTGGAAACTGCCGGAAATTTCTATATGCATCAGACGATTGGCCAGGGCCTTCGGCATTTTGAAAGCAACGGACTTATCCGTCATACGGTTACCTGCTGCAATCACGATGCAATTATCCGGAAGCCTGTGTTCTCCCACCACTCTGTCCAGTGTAATCTGATAAGCCGCTGCCTGCACAGACTGAGGCGCTGCGGATATCTCGTCCAGAAAGAGAATGTTAATCACATCCCTGCCTGCATCCATCTGGAATATCTGAGGCTTCAGCCATACTGCCAGTGTCTTGTCTGCATTGGCTGTGGGAATGCCCCTCAAATCGATAGGATTAAACAAAAGAAGACGGACATCCGTTACATTAACCTTTTTACCGGTCCTTATTTCTATCTCTTTTGCTATCTGACGGACTGCCTGAGATTTACCTACTCCGGGAGGTCCCCAAAGCATCACCGAGGGCATGGTTTTGATGGGGTAATCCTTTTCGATAATCGTGCAGTAGGCATCGGACAGTTTTTCAACCATTTTTCCTACATTCATAGAGGGGATATTGGTCATTTTAACATCGCTCATTTCTTGTCTACTCCCAATTTTTTATCAATTTTTTCCAGTTTTTGGCGGCATTTTTCGATCTCATCGCTGAAACTCTCATCTTTCTCAAGTTCTGCTCTGAGTTGCTGCTCTCTTTCCTGTAACTTAGCCAGGACCTCTTTCATTTTCTCAAGATGGCTCTCCAGGTCATCAAGAAAATTATCGATTCTCTTCAGATTACCGGTAGATGTATCACCCAGTTCCAGATAATAACGGCCCTCACGTTTCAGCCGGATATAGGGCTTTTCACGGGTCATATTAGCCGGGAGAATGATTGTAAAACCACGATAAGTCATAAGAGCCTGCTCTTTGACTTCGAGAATGTATGCCATAAGGGATGAATGTAACTTTTCCCTTAACAGCCTGCGTTTTTCCGCCTCGTCCTTCTTAAGCCTATTCTCTTCAGGCTCCGAATTCTCCTTTTTCCACTGTTTGTAAAATAAGATATCCGCTTCACAGTGAGTAATATTTTGGGTCTGCTCCGTCTTTTTACCGGGTAATTCCATCAGTTCCTTTTCCATATTAATTCTGGAATCAACCAGTTTACGCTGCAGTGTCATATAGCGTGAAAGTTCGTTGGCAATCTCCACACGTTCCTTCACTAGGGGATTGCCTACGGCCAAAGCCTTGACTTCGGCATAATCCAGTACGGTATCCTCAATGTCTTTTCCACTTCGTTCGGCAAGCGAGCCGGACAGAAGCCCTGTAATAAATCGCTGCTTGGTCTCCAGAAGTTGCCAGGAATAGGCATCGAAACTGCCTTCCGTGATATATCTGAAAATCTGTACCTTTCCATTGGTATTTCCCTGACGGAGTATGCGTCCTTCCCGCTGCGTCATATCTGCAGGCCTCCAGGGGACATCGATATGATGCAAAGCAATCAGTTTATCCTGAACGTTCACACCCAGTCCCAGCTTGAAAGTCGAGCCGATAAGCACACGAATCTCGCCCTTCCTGACCTTGTCAAACAAGTCATTTCTCTTCTTCTCGGTCTCGGCATCGTGAATGAAGGCAATTGTATCTGAAGGAAGGCCCATTTTCTGCAGCATGGTTTTTACTTCATCGTATATATTAAATCCGTTTTTGGGTGTGGATGTATCGCAGAAAATTATCTGAGTCGACTTTTCCGCTGTTGTTTTATAATAAATTTCAGCAACATTTTCCACACAGCGAGCCACTTTGGACCGGTAAGTGAACTTAGCATTAGGATACACCAGCCTTATATCCAGAGCCGCTTTCCTTCCGTCTGTGGTGATTTTTAACATGTTGTCTTCCTTACGGCTGACATTTCCCTTACGGACTGCTTCTGCTCTCAGAGAAATATTCTGAAGATAGTCTGCAAATTCGGAAGTCTTGGATATCAACGCGTCGCTATATCCGTCTAAGAGAGGAATGCCGGCCGAAGCATCCACCTGATGAAAATCGGCAACCGAGGCCAGAATAGAGGTAAGTTCCGGGAGATTATGAAACTTGGAAAAGCGGGTTGCCAGTCGGTAACTGCTGGTATCAACGTCGATTTCGAATTCCGTGCTTCTTTCGGCAAACATACCGATCCAACTGTCAAAGTTCTGAAGGTCAAGCATGGCAAGTTCGCCGCTTTGCAGGTACATCTGCATAATATATGCGTCCGTAAGGGAATTCGTAATAGGCGTTCCCGTGGCGAAAATCACTCCTCCACCATCGTTTTTCCTCTGCACCAGATGTACCTTATCCATCATATCCCGGCACTTTTTGGAACCGGAGGCATTGATTCCCAGGACCTTGTCCGTCTTGGTCTCTATAGGCACATTCTTGAAATTGTGGGCTCCATCAACAAAAAGCCGTGTAACCCCCAAATCATCAAAGTAAACACTGCTACTCAAATCATCCCCGAAAAATACCAGTTTCGATAATTCCTCTGCTACCATTTCTTCCTTTTTTCTCAGGTGCGAGGTAGACTT
>JAZUHR010000283.1:0-33570 GCA_045641825.1 Lachnospiraceae bacterium | reverse complement strand
GAGATTGGCAAGGCCATAGTAGGTAATTGCCGCTACCAGGTCATTAATGGTAGTGATGAAGGGACCCGATGCTACCGCAGGATCTACGTGAATCTTGTGGAAAAACATAGGTATCGCCGTGCCTACAAGGCTTGAAATAATCATGGATACCAAAAGAGCTATTGCTACGCAAGCCGCTACAGCAAAAGCATATCCCCACTCACTGCCCTTTAAGAGGTGAAGGTAACCTGCTACCAAAAGTGTGGCACTGCCGCCCAGGATAAGTCCGTTGGTGGCACCTACCCTGATTTCCTTTAACAGGAATTTGAATTTCTTCATGCCGGTAATATTTTCATCCATCAGGACTCTGATGGTAACAGCCAGTGACTGGGTACCTACATTACCCGCCATATCCAGTACCAGTGACTGGAAGCAGAAAAGAATAGCAATTCTGGAAACCGTAGCCTCAAAAAGTCCTACTACGGAAGATACTCCCATCCCCAGGAAAAAGAGAAGAATCAGCCAGGGCAGTCTTTTTTTCATACTTTCAAGAAGCTTTTCGTGCAGATCCTCTTCTTCGGTAAGACCTGCGAACTTCGCGTAGTCATCGCCCATCTCATCATCAACGGCTTCGATGATGTCCTGGAAGGTGATAACACCGATTAATTTTCCGTCCTCTGCCACAACAGGGATGGAGTCTTCTTCGTATTCCTTCAGTCTTTCCAGATTTTCACTGATTATTTCCTTGTCGCCGATTGTCGGGTAGGCAGTGGAAATAATGCTGTCCAGAGAATCATTTCTTCTGGCACAGATCAGGTCGCGGAGCTCAATGGCACCGTAGTACATTTCCTGCTCGTCAATCGCGTAGATCGTGTTGATATTATCATTTTCACCGGCCTGCTTTACCAGGGAATCCATAGCCTCAGGCACAGTAGCGTTCTTGGAAACAAAGACATAGTTGGTAGTCATCATACTACCGATCTCATCGTCTTCATAAGATGAAATCAGCTCAATGTCATCCTGAGCCTCTTCATCCATGAGGGCGATAATCTTGTCTCTGGTCTCCTCATCCTCGATTTCCTCCAGGACATCGACAGCGTCGTCGGCATCCATCTGTTCGATGACGTCGGCTGCTTTTTCCAGGCCGATTTCCTGCAGGAATTCCTCGACATCGTCCAGATATGTGAAAATATCGGACATACGCTCAATGCCGAGGATTTTATAGAGATTTTTTCTTTCTTCGGCTGAAATAAACTGGAGCGACTGGGCAATATCATTGTCATGATAATTGTCGATAGCTTCCAGAAGCTCGTCATTGCTTAAGCCGCTTCTGACAAGCTCTACCAGTTCTTCAACGGAGGTAAGTTCTTTTTCTTCTTCGCTCATTTTCTCCCCTCCTTATAAAACCTGTCCAATATGCAAAAGCTGGATCAGCAGCACATTCGCAAGACCGTAGTAGGTAATTGCCGCTACCAGGTCATTGACTGTAGTAATAAGCGGTCCGGATGCTACAGCCGGATCCACGTGAAGCTTGTGGAAAAACATAGGAATCACAGTACCCATAAGGCTGGATACTATCATGGATACTAAAAGTGCCACGCCTACGCAGGCCGCCACTGAAAAACCATAACTCCAGGTGCAATCCTTAAAGAAATGCAGATACAAAGCCACCAGGCCGCAAGCGCTGAGACCCAGAAGGGCACCGTTGGTAAAGCCTACTCTGACCTCTTTAAAAACAAACTTAAACTTCTCCACGCCGGTGATATTTTCATCCATAAGGACTCTAATGGTAACAGCCAGCGACTGAGTGCCTACGTTACCTGCCATACCCAGTACCAGTGACTGGAAGCAAAAAAGAATGGCTATCTGTGATACTGTCGCCTCGAAAAGTCCGACTACCGACGATACACCCATTCCTAAGAAAAAGAGAAGAATCAGCCAGGGCAGTCTTTTTCTCATACTTTCCGTAAGGCGCTCATTCAAGTCTTCCTCTTCCGTAAGACCTGCCAGCTTCGCGTAGTCATCGCCCATCTCATCATCAACGGCTTCCACGATATCCGCTGATGTGATAACACCCAGTAATTTCCCCTCTTCATCCACTACAGGAATGGAGTCCTCGGAGTATTCCTTGATGCGCTCCAGATTTTCACTGATGCTCTCCTTGTCCCCCACTGTAGGGTAAGCCGTGGAAATGATGTCCTCCAGGGGAACATTACGTCTGGCAATAATAAGGTCTCTAAGCTCAATGGCACCATAATAGTGATCATTCTCATCTACGGCATAAATGGTATTGATATTATCATTATCCCCGGCCTGGCTGATAAGGGAGCTCATAGCCTCCGGAACCGTAGAATTCTTATTCACCGCTACGTAATTGGTAGTCATCATACTACCAATTTCATCCTCCTCGTAGGACGAAATCAGCTCGATATCGTCCTGCGCCTCTTCATCCATGAGGGAGATAATTTTGTCCCTGGTCTCCTCGTCCTCGATCTCATCCAGGACGTCCACGGCATCATCCGCATCCATCTGCTCAATGACGTCTGCCGCTTTTTCAAGACCAAGCTCTTCCAGGTAGACAGCCACATCGTCCAGATAGGCAAAAATATCAGACATGCGCTCAACGCCCAGTATTCTATACAAGGCTTTTCTTTCATCTACTGTCAAAAATTCCAGAGCCGACGCTATATCGTTCTCGTGGTAATTATCCAGTTCCTCCAGAATTTCCCCATATTCTTTTCCACTTCTGACGATGGAAACGATCTCATCCACCGCAGAATATTCTTCTTCCAAAATCTCTTCTTCCATGCTTTCCTCCAAAATAAAAAGTCTTCATAGCACACGCCATGAAGACAACGAAGCACAAAGCACTATAAACTAAGCCTCTTATCTGTCTCGCGAAAAGGAGTCTTCGTCCGTCTTTGTTTTCATTGTCTCTAACTTCATGTTTGTACTGTGACAATCAGGAACGTCCATATAAACTCCTTTCCTTTTTCTGTATTTCTCTATGAAAAAATTAACACTAATCTCCCTTCATGTCAACAAAAAATTCCCTTTTCTCCCAACGAGTGGAGCGAGCAAAAAAATCCCCGTCCTCAAAAGAGAACGGGGAAATGTATGCTAATTATTCTTCGTTACCATAGAGCTTTACAAGCTTGGTCAGGTGGCTGAAGCGCTCCTTAGCTGCGTCCTCAGACTTAGCGAAGAGTTCTTCTGCTCTCTCAGGGAACTTAAGACTAAGAGCTGTGTAACGAGCCTCATTCTTAAGGAAGTCCTGATATGAGCCATCACCTTCCTTGGATGTAAGTGTGAATGGATTCTTGCCCTGTGCCTTAAGCTCAGGATTGAATGTGAAGAGGTTCCAGTAACCGGCCTTAACAGCCTTCTTCATCTCATCCTGGCAGTGGTTCATACCACCCTTAGCGATACCGTGAAGTTCGCAAGGAGCGTAACCAATGATAAGTGAAGGACCGTTGTAAGCCTCAGCCTCTGCGATAGCCTTAACAGCCTGTGCAGGATTTGCACCAAGAGCGATCTGTGCAACGTAAACGTAGCCATAGCTCATAGCGATCTCTGCCAGAGACTTCTTCTTCATTTCCTTACCTGCAGCAGCGAACTGACAAACTTCACCGATGTTGGAAGCCTTGGATGCCTGACCGCCTGTATTGGAGTACATTTCTGTATCGAATACCATAACGTTTACATTCTCACCGGAAGCAAGAACGTGGTCAAGACCACCGAAACCGATATCGTATGCCCAACCGTCACCACCGAAGATCCATACGGACTTCTTACCAAGGTAAGACTTCTTCTCAAGGATCTCCTTAGCGCAATCGCAGTCAAGCTTCTCCAGCTCAGCCACCATAGCGTTAGCAGCATCAGTATTTGTCTTTGTATCATCGATTGTCTCAAGGTACTTAGCGATAGCAGCCTTAAGTGCATCAGATGCCTTATCGGACTCTGCGATCTTCTCTACCTTCTTGATGAGCTGATCACGAATTACCTTCTGACCTACCTGCATACCAAGACCGTGCTCAGCGTTATCCTCGAAGAGGGAATTTGCCCAAGCAGGACCCATAAGGGACTCCTTGTTTACAGTGTAAGGTGATGTAGCTGCAGGACCACCCCAGATAGAGGAACAACCTGTAGCGTTGGAGATATACATATGCTCACCGAAGAGCTGTGTAATAAGTCTTGCATAAGATGTCTCTGCACAGCCTGCACAAGAGCCGGAGAACTCAAGGAGTGGCTGATTGTACTGAGAACCGATAGGAGATGCACCCTGGAATACAGGCTTAATCTCTTTCTTTGTAGCGTTAGCAACCAGGTAGTCGAATACAGGCTGCTCTGCGGACTGAGATTCCTGAGGAACCATCTTAAGTGCTTCGCCTGCCTTAGGACAAACAGTTACACACTCACCACAACCCATACAGTCAAGAGGAGATACGCTCATTGTGTACTTAAGTGTAGCATCTACTGCATGCTTGGAGCCTGCAAGCTTAATATTTGCAGGAGCCTTAGCTACTTCGTCCTCATTCAGGATGAATGGACGGATTGTAGCATGTGAACATACGAATGCACAGGAGTTACACTGAGCACAGGAAGCAGCATCCCATTCAGGAACCATAACTGCTGTACCACGCTTCTCGTACTGGGAAGCACCTGTCTCGAACTGACCATCAGCAATATCCTTGAATGCGGATACAGGAAGGCTGTCACCATCCATACGTCCGATAGGATCAAGGAGCTTGTTAACCATGTCTACTGTAGCAGGACGACCTGTACGTGTATTTGCCTTAGGAGCATCTACTGCGCTCGCCCAATCAGCAGGAACCTCTACCTTGTGGATAGCATCAACACCTGCGTCGATAGCCTTGTAGTTCATCTCAACTACTGCATCACCCTTCTTACCGTAGGACTTCTTTGCAGCCTGCTTCATGTAGTCAATAGCCTCAGCGATTGGCATAACGTCAGCGAGCTTGAAGAATGCGGACTGAAGGATAGTATTTGTACGCTTACCCATACCGATCTCGATAGCCTTATCGATAGCGTTGATGGTGTAAAGCTGGATATTGTTCTTTGCGATGTACTGCTTAGCTTCTGCATTAAGGTGCTCAGCGAGCTCCTCATCAGACCACTGGCAGTTGATCATGAATACACCGCCCGGCTTAACATCCTGAGCCATCTTCATGCCCTGGATAACGTATGCAGGATTGTGGCATGCAACGAAGTCAGCCTGGTTGATGTAATATGGGGACTTGATAGGGTTGTCACCGAATCTCAGGTGAGAAATGGTGATACCGCCTGTCTTCTTGGAGTCATACTGGAAGTATGCCTGGATATACTTATCTGTATGGTCACCGATGATCTTTGTAGAGTTCTTATTAGCACCTACAGTACCGTCACCGCCGAGACCCCAGAACTTGCATTCCTTTGTACCGGGAGCAGATGTGATAGGAGCAGGCTTAACCTCAGGAAGAGACAGATTTGTAACGTCATCTACGATACCAACTGTAAATCTTCTCTTTGGAGCATCCTTCTCCAGCTCTTTGAAAATAGCGAATGCGGATGAAGGAGGTGTATCCTTGGAACCAAGACCGTAACGACCGCCTGTAAGAACGATGTCGTTAAGCTCAGCCTCACGAAGAGTAGCTGCAACATCAAGGTAGAGAGGATCGCCCAGAGCACCGGGCTCCTTTGTACGGTCAAGAACTGCTACCTTCTTAGCTGTCTTAGGAAGAACCTTAAGGAAGCTCTCAGATACCCAAGGTCTGTAGAGTCTAACCTTAATGAGACCAACCTTCTCGCCCTTTGCTGTAAGGTAATCGATAACTTCCTCGATAACGTCACAGAAAGAACCCATACATACGATTACTCTCTCAGCATCAGGAGCACCGTAGTAGTTAAAGAGATCATAGTTTGTACCAAGCTTCTCGTTAACCTTCTTCATATACTTCTCAACTACTGCAGGAAGCTCATTGTAAACTGTGTTACAAGCTTCTCTGTGCTGGAAGAATACATCGCCGTTCTCGTGAGAACCGCGCATAGCAGGATGCTCAGGATTGAGAGCATGCTCGCGGAAAGCCTTGATGGAATCGAAATTGCACATTTCCTTCAGATCTGCATAGTCCCACTTCTCGATCTTCTGGATCTCATGGGAAGTACGGAAACCGTCGAAGAAGTTAAGGAAAGGAACCTTACCCTCGATAGCTGCAAGATGAGCTACAGGAGAAAGATCCATAACTTCCTGAGGATTTGTCTCACACATCATAGCGAAACCTGTCTGACGACATGCATAAACGTCGGAGTGGTCACCGAAGATGTTGAGGGACTGGGTAGCTACTGTACGTGCGGAAACATCGAATACGCAAGGAAGCTGCTCAGCTGCAATCTTGTACATATTTGGGATCATCAGGAGCAAACCCTGTGATGCAGTAAATGTAGTGGTGATGGCACCTACGCCAAGGGAACCGTGTACGGTACCTGCTGCGCCGGCCTCAGACTGCATCTCTACAACCTTAACCTGATTACCGAAAATGTTTTCCTGACCCTGAGCTGACCACTGATCAACATAGTCTGCCATAGGGCTGGAAGGAGTGATGGGGTAAATAGCTGCAACATCTGTATAAGCATACGCTACGTGAGCTGCTGCGGTATTACCGTCCATAGACTGTTTAACTCTAGACATTAAAATACCCTCCTAAAAGTTTGTGGCTATTAAGCCTACTTAAACTAAAGTTTACCATTTTGACAGGCTTTTGTAAAGAATCAAACCCCATCAAGGCAAAAAAACAGTGGCAAATTTAAGCCACTGTTTAAACTGTTTATACAATTTTTATAATTACATGCCCAAATACTTCTCTACCTCGGCCTGCATGCCCGTTTTTTCACAGACAGTGTCATGAAGAATCTCAGCATTTTTAATCTCGATGACAGCCTGAGGAAGCGCTACGCCGGACAGCTCCTGAAGCTTATCGATAAGTGCAAAATCGTCGGAAGCAGTATCTTCCTTGCCCTCAATGCCGGCTACAACCGCTCTGGAGAACTTGTAAGGAGATGCTGTGGAAGCAATAACCGTAACTGTCTTGTCTCCGGTCTCACGTGCATACTTATCGTAAACAAAAGCTGCAACGCCTGTATGTGTATCGATGACATAATTGTCATTCTTATAAATCTGACCGATAATTCCCGCTGTCTCTGCCTGTGTAGCGAAGCCGCCCAGGAAGTCCTTCATATAAGCCTTCATATCATCTGTCACAGTATATGCGCCTGTAGTCTTAAGCTCATTCATAAGAGCTGCCGTCTTAACGGCATCATTGCCTGTAGAATGGAAAATCAGTCTCTCCAGATTGGAGGAAATCAGAATATCCATGGAAGGTGATGTGGTCAGAATGAAATCTCTGTTTCTATCGTAGGTACCGGTCTTAAAGAAGTCAAACAGAACCTTATTCTCATTGGAAGCGCAGATAAGCTTGCCCACAGGAATACCGATGCACTTTGCATAGTATGCTGCCAGGATGTTACCGAAGTTACCGGTCGGCACTACCACATTCATAGGCTCACCGATTTTGATAACCTGCTTTTCCACCAGCTTCGCGTAGGAATAAACATAGTAAACCACCTGAGGCACCAGACGACCGATATTGATGGAATTGGCACTGGAGAAAAGGAAGCCCTTGTCTGCCATACGCTTAGCCAGGTCCTTATCGTTGAACATAGCCTTTACGCCGTTTTGAGCGTCGTCAAAATTGCCCTTAATAGCGATAACCTTTGTATTTTTACCCTTCTGAGTCACCATCTGCAGCTCCTGAACGCGGCTCACACCGTCCTTCGGGTAAAAAACTATAATGCGTGTACCGGGAACATCAGCAAAGCCCGCAAGAGCTGCCTTACCTGTATCTCCTGATGTAGCTGTCAGAATAACGATTTCCTCTTTTACTCCGTTCTTCTTAGCCGCTGTGGTCAGCAGGTGAGGAAGAATGGAAAGAGCCATATCCTTGAATGCGATGGTCTTACCATGGTAAAGCTCCAGGAAGTAGGCATTATTGGCAGGAGTCAGCTCAGCGATATTCTTAGTGTCAAACTTTTCATCATAAGCGGAATCGATGCAATGCTTAAGCTCAGCCTCAGTATAATCTGTAAGGAAAAGCTTCATAACTTCATAGGCAATCTCACGGTAATTCATAGTCGCAAGAGCTGCAATATCTGTATCAAGCACAGGCATGGACTCCGGTACGAAAAGACCGCCGTCATCGGAAAGTCCCTTAAGCACAGCCTGTGAAGCAGTAACTCGTATGTCTGCATTTCTGGTGGATAAATAATTCATATTTGCCTCCTAAGAAAATATCAAGAAAAAAATATAACTTCCCTTATTGGGAAGTTATACTATCATAAATTTAACACTTTAGCAAGTAAAAGTATTGTTAGATTTACTAATGGATTTAATCCGCTGCTACTTGTAAAAGGTATGTGAGCCATGACTGAAGAGCGGGGTACGTGTTGCGAACCACTTGCTGTAGTGATTGGTCATCTTGAAATAAACCGCTCCCTGGGAATAATCCACGCCTGCTATGGCATAAAGCACTGCATCTATGGTGATTTTCTTGGGAACCGCCTTGTCGATGGTACCGTTTTTCACCGGAGAAAACTGATTTTTCTCATTAATGACACTGATTACATCATTTGGAAAATGACGATCGCTCACCCTGTTAAATACCAGGTCGGCCACCATGATTCTGCCTTCCAAGTCCTCGCTTACCGCTTCTCTCTGAACCAGCTTGCAAAGGTAAACGAAATTATCGTATGTCAAAGTAATGGTCGCCCCATTCCAGGAAAAAGTATATATCTTCTTTTCCTGCAGTTCCTTGTAGATAGCATCCTTTTTCTCGTCTATGGTCATTTCCGGGCTGTCAGCTGCATCAGGCTTTTCATCACTGTTCTCATTGTCCTCGGCTTCTTCACTATCCTCTACGCCATCAACCTTATCTGCGTCTTCTGCTCCGCCGCCTTCCTCGATACCAAGGTCACCTTCCGTATCTGCTTCCATGCTTTCGTCTTCTTCCGGCTCTAAAGTCTCCTCCGGTACCATGGATGCTTCTGTCGACTCAATATGCTCTACACCTGAAACTCCAATAGCACTACCTGTCATCTGAATAATAATTTCCATAACGCTGTCAGGAAAAATTATGTCCAGATCTGCGAACTCCTGCTCGTATATCGTATCTCCGAAAGCCATATTAGCCTGCAGAATCGGATTGGCAGCCACCAGAATACACACTGACAGTATCACCGCTACTATGTCTTTTTTTCGTATTCGTCTCATAAAAAAACCTCTTCTTACTCAACTTAAGGGGAAAAGCTCCCCCCTGCACACGCACAATAGTCACGCATTATATAGACTAAGAAAAGGTTTGTCAATAAAAATCATGAAAATGACACAAATTTTTTAGGACTTAAGTCCTTGTTTTTATTTTAAAAAAAGGCTCTACTCACTGTATTTTCTTATATTTTCAGACAGTCTCACCTTGTTAAAAAGAGCCACATACTGAAGCTCCGAGATGTCCTCCAGATAGTTCTCCGGGTAAGCCGTCTCGATTCCGGCCTCCCTAAGCAGGTAAACCGCCTTGTTATAGGCTACCGCAGCCTCATTTTCCGTAGGATATTTCCCTATTATCACGTCACCGTTAATGTGAATTTTGGCCACATAGACGTCACGACCGTTGTTTTCCGTCCTGGTAACACCATAGTACTTATTAATAACCTTCACGTTATCGTATCTAAGGTCCGTCTCGTCACCGTTGGCAAAAATATAATCTCTGCCCGGCACAGCATGGCTTTTTATCCCGTATCTGCTTAAGATATTGACCTGCATGCCGTAGTCTGCCACAAAAAGGTGGCTGCCCCGCTTCATTATCTTGTGATTGGAATAGTAAAAAAGGTCATCCGCGTCAAATCTGTAGCGGATTTCCGGGCTATAATAATAGAGAAAAGAACGCTTTTCCAGGTAAATCGGAGTCTTAATATAAACAGAATTGTCTCTCAGATTGCAAAGCATAACCACTTTATCGAAGGGGAGCTTGTGCTTCTTTCCGTCTCTGAATTCATCCGTATATTTTTCCAGGGATTTTCTGCCGGCCAGCAGGCGTTTTGCAGACAAGTAGGCCTTGTGAGCCGCATCTTCATCGGGATAACTGCCCAGACTGATATGCTTATCCTTAACCGTTATGGATGCACGGTACAGCACCGAGCCATCTTTTTTGGGCGTTGTATAAACACCGGACTTCATGATTATCCCTCTGTTATCTTTCTTTATACATAAAAAAGAGAGTCCTACTGTAAGCCGGGTTATGTATCAGACAATCATCTTTCTTGACTGCGCATTGCTGTGCAGCTCCTATGAAGGGTTTCCCCCGCATAACGCGACCAACCCGAGGGCACGACGAGCAGCCGTATAGCCCCCTTATTAGGTCTTGCTTCGGATGGGGTTTACATTGACCTCCCAGTGTTACCACGGGAGCGGTGGTCTCTTACACACGCCGTTTCAGCCTGACCGCTGCCCTCCGTAAGAAGGGACAGAGGCGGTTTATTTTCTGTTACACTTTTCTTCAGGTCACGCTGACCGGACGTTATCCGGCATCCTGCTCTATGAAGCCCGGACTTTCCTCAGCAGGACACATCAGATCCTGCCGCGACTGTCTGTAGAACTCTCTTTGTTAATACTACTGATAAAAATTGTTACACTGTAATTTTCGGCTTATACTGGGAAATAGGAACCGCCGATAAACTCTCTGATTACGCTGTTCTTAGGTACATCCTCCGTAGGTGCGGACAGGAAGTAGTCTAAGAACTTAAGCAGACGCTTAGCCTCCGGATACTCCGGTGAATCTGTAGGCACTGCGAAAAGCAGCGGCTCTGCATAGGGCTTAAGCTCTGCCAGCTCATAAATAAGAGCTGAATTGAAAAATACATCTGCCTGCTCCTGGAATGGGAAGATATTGTCTTCCTCACCCTGACGTACGGAAGGCCACATACTGATGGTCTTCTGGGCACTGGCGCCACGGGTACGGGCATCACGCACAATACGACGAAGCATTCTGGCATCTGTAGTAGGAATACGGTTATGCTCATCAATATTAAGCTGAGTAAGGGCAGAAATATAAATCTTGAATTTACTCTCAACAGGCAATTTGTAACTCATAGCCTCATTCAGACCATGAATACCCTCGATTACAAGGATATCATCCGGTCCCAATTTCTTGAAATTACCCTTATATTCACGGAATCCTGTCTTGAAATTGAAGCTGGGAAGCTCCACTTCCTTACCTGCCAGAAGCTCACACATATCGTTATTGAAGCCCTCTACGTCCATAGCCTCCAGACATTCAAAATTGTAGGAGCCGTCAGGATTTTTAGGGGTATCCTCACGGTTTTTGAAGTAATCATCCAAAGCAATCGGATGAGGAGTAAGCCCCAGAGTGCGAAGCTGAATGGAAAGTCTGTGTGAAAAAGTAGTCTTGCCGGAAGAAGAAGGTCCTGCGATCATAACGAATTTCACGCCGGGACGAGCCTTAATCTGAGCCGCCATATCCGCAATTTTCTTCTCCATAAAGGCTTCCTGCACCAGAATAGTATCACCGATACGACCCTCTTTTATACAGTCATTGAGAGCTGCTACGGTATTGATGCCCATGATGCGGCCCCACTCATCAGTCTCTCTCAAGCAGGCAAAAAACTTCTTTCTGTCATCAAATTCAGGCACTGTAAGGGGCGCTGCTTTGTCCGGTACCATCAGGATAAAGCCGTCACCGTAGGCAAAGATATCAAAAACAGTCAGTATTCCTGTGGACTTAGGCATATAACCAAAGAAATAATCCTCAAAATTCTCGATGGAATAGATATTGGTACGGGACACACGTCTGTAATCCAGAAGTGCTGCCTTGTCGTACATTTTTCTGTCTCTGAACATTTTTCTGGCCAGCTGTGTATTCATGGAACGCTTATTTATGACAATATCCGCGTCGATGATTCGCTGCATCTCGGCTTTGATGCCGGCTACATCCTCATCTGTCAGGGTATCGAAGCCGCCTATCTGTCCGTAGATGCCATCACCGATTTTGTGCATGATACGCACGTCTCTGCCCTTTTTATTGCCGTAAATATTGTAAATGGCTTTAAGAAGCACGAAGGTAAGACCTCTCTCATAGGTCTTGTTTCCTGCCTTGGCAGATAAATCCAGAAAGCTAATAACCTGATCATTGTCAGCCTTCTTGCTCAGCTCACGAAGAGCCCCGTCTGCTTCAGCCAGGATAATCGGGTACTGAAATTCCCCCTTAAAATCCTCGGCTATCTGACCATAGGTCACGCCATATTCATACTCACATTCTTTCCCGCATACAGTTAATTTCATATTCCAGTCTCCTTATTTCCTCTTCCACGCTTAAAAGCCGGGCATTTACTTTTTCACCGCTCTTACCCTCAAGGGATTCCCTTACTCTTTTTCTCGTATCAGTCTCATGCTGAAGAAAATCAAGAAAAATTTGAGTGGGGTGATCAAATAGATATTTTCCGTACCTGTAGTAAAACCCGTCATCCTCTCCCTCAGCATTTTTCATGCCGTCCCATAGGGAAAGGTGCTCTATATCTGCAGGCTTTGCCTTTATGCACAGATAAAATTTTCCTTCATCGAAGCACATGGCTTCTTTTTCTATATAAAAACCAATTTCCCTTAAAAATCCACGCAGCACCTCCGGCTCAGACTGGGGTGATAATACCAGTTCCCGGGCCTTTTTGCTGGTTTCAAGGCTGTTTTTAAGTATATCTGTCATGAGGGGCCCGCCCATACCGGAAATCAGCACCGTGTCTGTCTCCCCGGGCAAAATCTCCCGAAGGCCGTCGGAAAGCCTGGTGGCAATCCTGTCGGCCAGTCCCGCCTCTTCTATATGAGTGGCGGCGCCGGAAAGGGGACCTTCACGCAGGTCCGCGGCTATACAGTAGGGTGCAATCCCCTGCTCTACCAGATATATACTTGTAAAAGCATGATCGCAGCCGATGTCGGCGACGGAAAAGCCTGCCGACACCATATCTGCTACCATTTTTAATCTCGTTGAAAGTGTAACCATTAGTCCAAATAATCACGAAGCTTCTTGGCACGGCTGGGGTGACGAAGCTTTCTTAAGGCCTTGGCCTCAATCTGACGAATACGCTCACGGGTAACGCTGAATTCCTTACCTACTTCCTCCAGAGTACGCTGTCTGCCGTCGTCCAGGCCGAAACGTAAACGAAGCACCTTCTGCTCTCTTTCCGTAAGGGTACCCAGAACGTCACCGATCTGCTCACGAAGAAGCACCATGGTAGCTGCCTCCTGAGGTGTTGGCAGGTGATCATCCTCGATGAAATCGCCCAGATGTGAATCTTCCTCTTCACCGATAGGTGTCTCCAGAGATACAGGCTCCTGGGAAATCTTCTGGATTTCTCTTACTCTTTCTGCAGGAATTCCCATTTCCTTGGCGATTTCTTCAGGGCTTGGCTCGCGGCCCAGCTCCTGTAAGAGCTGTCTGGAAATACGGGTAAGCTTATTGATGGTTTCCACCATATGAACAGGGATACGGATAGTTCTTGCCTGATCAGCGATGGCACGGGTAATAGCCTGTCTGATCCACCATGTTGCGTAGGTAGAGAACTTGTAGCCCTTTCTGTAATCGAATTTTTCTACAGCCTTTGTAAGACCTAAATTACCCTCCTGAATGAGGTCAAGGAACTGCATGCCGCGGCCCACATATCTCTTGGCGATAGATACTACCAGACGGAGGTTGGCTTCAGCCAGCTTTCTCTGAGCCTCTTCGTCGCCCTGCTCCATACGCTTGGCCAGCTCCAGCTCCTCATCAGGGGAAAGAAGGGGCACCTTACCGATATCCTTAAGGTACATTCTTACAGGGTCCTCAAGGGATACGTTTTCCGGAACTGTCAGGTCAATTTTGCTTAAATCCTCCAGTTCTTCCAGTTCATCTGCATCCAATTCACCTACCAGATCATCTGTCTCCAGTAAGGTATCGTCATCATCCAGGAAAGCTGTATCCTGAATACGAAGCACGTCTATTCCGCTCTTTTCCAGGTAATCATATACCTTGTCCAGCTTAGCGGAATCCATTTCCAAATCAGCCAGACGCTCGTTGATCTCGCTGACCTCCAGAGTATTCTTCTTCTTTTTACCCAGTTCAATAAGTGCGGCAAGTCTGTCCTTAAAGGCGGCAGGGTTATTCTCATGCACTGTCTTTTCCTTGACATCGGAAGCCTTTTCTGCTGCCTCTTCCTTCTTGCCCTGCTTCTTGCTTGCTTTCTTCACGGTCTCTTCTGTAGCTGCTTCCTCTATAGGAGCCTCCACCTTTTCAGGTGCTACGGGCTCTGCAGCAGCTTCTTCTACAGCTGCTTCCTCTACAGAAGCTTCTGCTGTCTTTTTGCCGGATTTCTTGGCCGTTTCCTTCTTTTCAGCCTTTTTTGCAGCCTTTTTCTCTACAGGAGCTACTTCCGGAGTTTCCTCAGCCACTGTCTCTTCTACCGGCTTTTCCTCTGCTTCAGCCTTCTTTGCAGACTTCTTGGCTGCAGGCTTCTTCTCTACTGCTTCCTCAGCTGCCTTTACAGTCTTTTCAGCCTTAACGGCTTTTTCTGCCTTCTCAGCTTTCTCGGCTTTTACAGTCTTCTCTGCCTTTTCTGCCTTTTCTGTCTTCTCAGCCTTCTCTGGAGGCTTCTTTGCTGACTTGGTTGTTTTAACTTCTTTTACTTCTTTTACTTCCTTAACTTCTTCAGTTGCTGCTTTCTTAGCCATAATCAACCTCTCATAGTATATTCTTGGTTCGTTTCAGTTCTGCTTCGTCGCTCATTAATTTCTTAAGAGCCTCTTTATTGCCGTTTGCGATAGCTTCGTCGATGTCCTTCTTGATACGTGTCAGCTTGATTTTCTTTACCGTATCCGACAAAAGCTTCAGCCTGTCTGCCTCGGTAAGCTCGCCGCCCAGAGTAGTCTGAAAAATCATTCCGATTTTCTCCTGCTCTTCCTTCTCGTGGAAATAGCTTATGAGCTTGGCGGCATTGATGCTGCCGGTGCTCTCGCAATCCTGAAAAGCGAGCTCCGCTGCCTTCTTATAAATCTCATCGGTAAATTCCCCGGGACTTATAACATCCTTAAGCCTTGGATAAAGAGCGGGGTCTTCGGACAGATAGGTGAGCAGGAGCCTTTGCGGCTGCAAAATCGTGTCGTCCTTTTTCTTCTCCGCCCGGCTTACGTATTCCTTCTTCGGCGCACTGTCTTCTGCCGGTCCGCTGCGCTTCTTCGGCCCTTCCTGACCGGCAATTTTTACCAGAAGTTCATCAAAGCTTCGAAAGCTGATATTATAGCGTTTTACAAAGGCCTCTTCATAATTTTTTCTCGTAAGTTCGTCTGTGAACTCTAACAATCGCCTTGCCACGTCCTCATAGAAGCTCGTTTTTTCACGGGGATCATCCATGTTGTAACGTGATGCCATAATACGTATCTCGAAGAAAAAGCTGCTTTCCGCTTCATCGATACGCTTCTGATACTCTTCCGCCCCCAGTCCCTTTATAAATTCATCCGGGTCCTTGTAAGGCTTCATGTTGACCACCTTTACCGTCAAACCCTTGGATTCAAGGATTGGAATGGCTCTGATGGCTGCTTTGGTACCTGCTCCGTCCGAGTCGTAGGTGAGATATACATCCTTTACATATTTTGAAATTTTAGTGGCCTGACGCTCTGTAAGTGCCGTACCCAGAGAGGCTACCGCATTGGTAAAGCCTGCCTGGTGCAGCGATATGACGTCCATATAGCCCTCGCACAATAGGAAGTATCCTCGCCTTGACAGCTTCGCATAGTTCAAAGCAAACAAATTATTACTTTTATCAAAAACCTTGGTCTCGGGTGAATTAAGATATTTGGGCTCTCCATCGCCCATGACGCGCCCGCCGAAGGCTATGACTCTGTCTCGCTCGTCCATGATTGGAAACATAGCACGATTCCAGAACTTGTCGTGTGCTCCTTTTTCGGAAAAGGTCACAAGTCCTGTGTCCTTAAGAAAGGTATCCTCATACCCCTTGCTCTTAAGGTATTTATACAAATCATCGCTATACATATAAGAATATCCCAGCCCGAAGTGCCTGATAGTCTCATCCTTAAGTTCTCTTTTTTTGAAATAATTGAGGGCCACCTGACCCTTTTCGGTCTTCATGGCATTGCAGAAATATACCGCTGCCAGCTTGTAGACCTCCAGTATTCTTGCATGAAGGGAAGCCTCTGCCTTTTCTGCCGCAGAATACTCAGCCTCGGGAAGATTTACCCCCGCCCTGTCTGCCAGAAGCTTTACGGCCTCCGTAAATGACATATTTTCATAATCCATTACAAAGGTAATGGAATTGCCGCCCTTGTGGCAGCCGAAGCAATAGTACATTTGCTTACTTGGGGTCACGCAAAAGGAAGGGGTTTTTTCCCCATGAAAAGGACAACAGCACCAGTAGCTGTTTCCCTTCTTGGTCAAATGGGTATACATCCCCACCACATCCACGATGTCGTTTCTTGACCTTACCTCTTCGATTATGTCCTCGCTATAACGCATCAAGTCCCCCAAAGACAGACAAATAATCTATAACCTAAACCAACCTAAACGCCAAAAAGCAAAATCCCCAAATTAATATACATCCCAGGAAGTAGGCACCTTAATATCTCTGAAGCGGGCTACCGCAAAACGGTCGGTCATACCTGCCACATAGTCGCATACCACACGCTCCTTATCCTGACCCTTGGCTATCATGCTTACATATTCCTCAGGCATCTTATCCGGATTTTCACGGTAATAATTGAAAAGCTCGATTACCAGTGCCTCGGCCTTGGATTCCTGCCCCTTGGCGGTAGGATTGGTATAAACTGTAGCAAACATCCATTCGCGAAGCTCGCCCAGCAGCTCCTTCATACCATCAGACATACGCACATCATCTGTATCTATGCTGGTCTTGATGATATCATGAATCTCTGTATTAAGTCTGGAGGTCAGAGTATTGCCCAGTACATCTCTGAAGCGTTTGGGCACGTCCTCTACCTTTATGATATTTCCTCTCACTGCGTCATCAATATCGTGATTGATATAAGCCATTTTATCGGACAGGCGAACCACTCTACCCTCCAGTGTCGCAGGCACGGTATCCATCTGGTGATTCAAAATACCGTCCTTGACCTCCTTGGAAAGATTGAGGCCCTCGCCATGTTTTTCAATAATATCCACTACTCTTATGCTCTGCTCGAAGTGACGGAAATGCTCACCGCAGGTCTCCATCATAATGCGGTCCAGAGCGCGCTCACCCGCATGTCCGAAGGGAGTATGTCCCAGGTCATGTCCGAGAGCTATGGACTCTGTGAGGTCATCATTAAGTCTCAGTGATTTCGCGATGGCGCGGGCTGTCTGAGCCACCTCCAGAGTATGTGTAAGTCTGGTACGGTAGTGATCCCCCTCCGGTGCCAAAAATACCTGCGTCTTACCATTCAGTCGTCTGAAGGCCTTGGAATAAAGGATACGATCCCTGTCACGCTGATACTCCGTACGGAGATCGCAGGGCTCCTCAGGGACATCACGCCCCTGTGACATATCGGAAAAAGCTGCGAAAGGTGATAAAATCTCATGCTCACGCTCTTCAATCAGCTGCCTAATGGATTTGTCATGAATAGGAACAAGTTCAATCATTTATCATTTTCCTCCTTGCAGGATGCCATTTTGGAAAAAATACAACCGCAGTAATTCTGCCTGTAGAGGTCATACTCTCTCGACAGTTCCGTAGACCTCTTATATCCGTTCTTTTTCTTGAAATCCGACGGAAGATACTTATCAGAAATCTCTTTACCCACGCTGTTTATAAGCTCTGCATTCTTTAAGGGGCTTATGGTAAGACTCGTAGTAAAAAAGTCTGCCTGCCTCTCCTCAGCTACTTTAGCCGCTTCCTTCAATCGAAGCTCAAAGCAGCGTCTGCAGCGTTCACCGCCCTCCGGCAGGTCCTCCAAGCCCCTGGCCAGGGCAAAAAAGCTTTCCGGATCATACTTTCCTTCCAGGAATTCCACAGGATACTTATGGGGCTGCTCCTCTATAAGGCGACGCAGCTCCTCTCGTCTCTCCTCGTACTCGGAAAGGGGTGAAATATTGGGATTATAGTAAAAATCAATTATTTTAAAATACTCAGACAGATACTCCAGCACATAGGATGAACAGGGTGCGCAGCAGGAATGCAAAAGTAGTGTGGGGACTTCTCCCCTTTCCTTAAGCCCTGCCAAAAGCTCATCCATCTGCTGTTGTGTAGTCTTCTGTTTCATTACTTCAAAATTTCCTTTAAAGCCTCGTAAAGCTTTTCCATCTCGGCATCCGTGCCGATGGTAATTCTTAAAAAGTTCTCGATTCTAGGCTTCTTAAAGTAGCGCACGAATATATGTCTTTCCCTTAAGCTCTTAAAAATTTCCTCTGCAGGTACGCTCTCATGGGTCGCAAAAACAAAGTTTGCAGAAGAAGGAAGACAGGAAAAGCCCAGCTCTGCCAGGCGTTTTACCGCATTTTCACGGGTATTCACGATACGCGCGCAGCATTCCTCAAAGTAAGCATTATCCTTCATACTTTCTGTTCCCACCACGATAGAAGGATAATTCATGGTATAGGAATTAATGGAATTTCTCACTGCCATCATATAGGAAATCAGCTTCTCGCATCCGATGGCATAGCCGATTCTCATACCTGCCATGGATCTGGACTTGGAAAAGGTCTGCACTACCAGGAGATTATCGTATTTTTTGGTAAGCTCCACTGCAGACTCACCGCCGAAATCCACATAAGCCTCGTCCACGATGACCACAGAGTCTGCATTATCTTTCACGATTCCCTCGATAAAGGAAAGTGGCTCTGCGATAGCTGTAGGCGCATTGGGATTGGCGATAACGATGCCGCCGTTTTCCTTCTTGTAGTCCTCTGCATCTATGCGGAAATCCTCGTTCAGCGGAAGCATCTCATAGGGAATGCCGTACACCTCAGCCCATACCGGGTAGAAGGAGTAGGTAATATCAGGAAAAAGCACCTTTTTGTCACTGTTAAAAAAGGTGAGAAATGCCGTAGCCAGAACATCGTCGGAGCCTACTCCCACGAAAACGTTGGAAAAGTCCACCTTTTTATTCATAGCGATAGCCTCTACCAGCTCCTTCGCATCAGGCTTGGGATAAAGTCTCAGCTTGTCAGCCTCTAATGCAGCCAGTGCCTTTACGGCTCCCGGTGCCGGAGGATAGGGATTTTCATTTGTGTTAAGCTTTACCATGTCTGTGTAGCCCGGCTGCTCGCCCGGTACATAGGGCACTACTTTTTTTACTTTATCTTCCCAGGACATAGTCTTTCCTTTCAGTCACAATATGTAAGTATGCGGCAAAATTACCTGCCGCGGATTTCCTAAAATCTCATCGGATTGGTAACTGCCTGTGTGGTAATATCGTCGTAGACCTTGAAAATAACCCATTTGTGGCCCTTAAGCTCCAGCTCCACATTACAGGAGTAATCGTAACCGCCATTGATTTCCACAGGCTCTGCCAGATCGAAATTTTCCAGGAAGCCTGAATCCATGCGGACCTCCAGCTTTCTCAGCTTTTGATTGGAGAAAATCTTAAGGGAAATCTCCGGCTCCTCATCATTACCGAAGGAGGGAATGATTATAGGGCCGTTACTTAAGAAGCTGTCACCACGGCGAAGTGCCGCCAGGACATTTTCAGGTTTTTTCTCATCCTCTACATGCACGTAGGTACGCACACAGCCTGAGGATATATTTTTAAAGCCCCACTTTTTGATCAGCGGGAGGTATTTGTCCATTAAAGGAAGGTAATATTCTGTCGCTGTTTTCAGCATATCCTCTGACAGAACTACACCCTTTTCATTACGGGGACCGCAGGTATTTTTAACCGCTGCCTGTACTGCCTGGTAGATTCCGAAGAAGTAATTTAAGGAATCCTGCCAGAATTCGCATGTTACCTCATGGGTGTCGGAGCCGGTGGTCGCTGCTATGAATTTGCCTGCCTCCAGCTGAGACAGGTAGAGGTCATAGGCCTTACCATTGGTACAGCCGGCTGCCAGCGGGTGGGAGCCGTTCCATACCTCGATTGTATAGAAAATATCCAGAATATCGGTAAATTCCGGAGGGAAGGAGATAGCCTTCTGCATATCTCTGGGGTGATTTATCTGAGGATGTCCGCCGTAGGACTTGATTTCATCGGTCACACGATGCCACTCGGCCCGCATGATTTCGGGGCTTCTGTCCTTCTCCTCAGGGATATTGTAAATCACATCAGGATCGGTATTTAACTGAAGGACATGCCCGTTGGAGGTGGATATCTCCTTGGAGATAATAGGCAAAAAGTCAGAAGTCTTAAGGCTCTCCCACTCTCTGTGATTTAGTACATTATGGTGATCCGAAAGTCCGCCGAAGGTCAGGCCCTTGGCCCTCATGGAATCACGCACAGTCTTCGCACTGTCATATACATAGTCAGTGCCCTGAGGCGGGTAGGCAGGACTGGAGTAAACAGAGTGATGATGCAGGTCACCTGCATACCAGTGCTCAGCTGTCAGATCTACGATTCTTCGAAGTGTCACCGTAGTCTCTCCGGGCACAGTGAGAGTACCGTGAACTATCTCATATTCAGAGCCCTTGTCACAGTAAAATTCATATTTTCCACAGGGTAATTCCCCTGTAAAAAGGCCGTTTTCGTCGGTAACACGTCTGAAAAAATCATACCAGACATAGTCACTGTCCTGATTAATCTCATAGGGCGCGCCATAAATCTCGGCAGCAATATCAGTAATGGGCTTTATCTCACGGGAATTGGTATAGCCCAGTGACACACCCAGCCTGCTTTCCTTATCAGCAGGCAAAATACGAAGCTCTGCGACCATTGGCTCGCCATCCGGACTCATAACTGTCACAGACACAGTGCCTGTAGGCACCTTATAGCCAGGATTTTTACGGATTTCTCCGATTTCCCTGTAATTCTTAAGTCTTTCCTCGCTGCCACTGGGGAAGAAATTTTCCCTTCTTCCGCCACGCTTGGTGTAGCCCACCGCCTCATCCAAAGCAGTCAGGGTATCCTGAAGATACTTATAGGTGTATTTCTCATCCTCAACACCCATTTCGCCTGAGTAAAGACCTGTCACCGTAGAGCAAAGCTTTGATACTGACATACATTTTCCCTCTTCAAATTAATTTACTTTAAGACGGGATACTTATCCCTCTATCTGAGGTGTCTGACCGGTAGTACGAAGTACAATGCCCGGAGCACCCTTTTTCGCAATATAATCTTCAGTAATAATAACCTTGCCAATAGACTCATCTTTGGGTATCTCATACATAATATCCAACATGATTTCCTCTATGATGGCACGAAGGGCACGTGCTCCTGTGTCACGCTCCATAGCCTTGTCGGCAATAGCGCGCAAAGCCCCTTCTTCGAACTCCAGATCCACACTGTCCATGGAAAGGAGCTTCTTATACTGCTTCAGAATAGCATTCTTCGGTGTAGTCAAAATACGTACAAAATCATCTACTGTTAAAGGATCCAGAGAAAATACTACAGGAAGACGGCCCAAAAATTCCGGAATCATACCGAATTCGCGAAGGTCCTCAGTCTTTACCTGCTGGAAAAGCTTCTTATCTCCGTCAAATTTGTCGCTGAGTTCTCCCAAAAAGCCCACTGCCGAGGACTTATTCAGTCTCTGCTTCACAATGCGCTCCAGATCAGGGAAAGCTCCGCCGCAGATGAAAAGAATGTTGGAGGTATCGATAGTGGTCATAGGCACCATGGCGCTCTTGCTCATAGCTCCTACAGGCACCTCGATTTCTGCTCCTTCAAGCAGCTTCAAAAGTCCCTGCTGTACAGACTCGCCACTGACATCACGACTGTTGGTGCTGTGCTTTTTGGCCAGCTTATCTATCTCGTCGATGAAAACAATACCCTTTTCCGCACGCTCCACGTCATTATCTGCAGCTGCCAAAAGCTTTGAAAGTACAGACTCTACGTCGTCACCGATGTAGCCTGCTTCCGTAAGGGAAGTAGCATCCGCTATAGCCAGAGGCACATTAAGAAGCTTGGCCAGAGTCTTTACCAGATAGGTCTTACCGGAACCTGTAGGTCCTATCATCAGCATATTGGACTTCTCCAGCTCGATACCATCATTGCTTTCGTCAAACACTCTCTTGTAATGGTTATATACAGCCACACTCATTACCTTTTTGGCATAGGTCTGACCGATAACATAGTCGTCCAGCTCTGCCTTGATCACATGGGGTGGCTTCAGATTGGAAATATCAAATTTAGCCTGAATTTCCTGCTCGTTTTCCGGCTTTTTCTTCTTTTTCTTAAGCTTCTGATTCTGAGGAACAGGTGGAAGGCCTCCGAAAATCAGGTCAGTGAGGCCTGAAAATCCACCCAGGTTACTTAAGTCTCCCATATTGATGGTCTGAACTCTAACCTGAGGGCCGTTATCCTTTTTATTACCGTCATCCTCGGACTTCTCAGGATTTTTCTCATCCCCTGTCTCTGTCTTAGGTGCCTTCACCATTTCAGGAAGTGGCTGACCCAGAAGTGAAGCCAGATCCGGGCTTCCGGGGCCTCCGAAAAGGCCAAAAGCACCACTGTTTGAAATAGAATCAATGGTCTTCTGCAGACAGTCTCCACAGATGCAAAGTCCCCCTGCCATATTGAACATCTGTCTGACCTTGCTCTCCGGTCTGTGACAGATGGAGCACACCTCCTCATAATCCTTGACGAAATCGTCGGAAGTGGTTGATTCTTCTATATTTGTCTTGTTGTTGTCAAATTCGTCGCTCATTTTTTTACCATCCAAAAAGTCTAATACCCCAAATTAGGGTATATTATCACAAGTACTCTACATATTATAATATTCTTCTCAAAAATGCAAGTCGGATTTTGAAACTGAAGTGTATAAGAATGCCTTTTAGAAGGACTTTGAATAATAGCACCTAAAAATCCCGTAAGCGACACCTCATGCGGCACTTACGGGATTTAAATCATCATACTTTTTCCGGGCTTCTCCGGATTAACCTGCTCTGTATTTTATACAAGCCTGCTATATTATTTCTACATGTCTACTCTGTTGGTTTTTTTACAAGTGTTACATCTACAGTATGGCTCATCCAGTCACCCGAATCAGGGTCCTGCCTGTAGAAGGTGATGCTTACCACTGTGCCATACTTAAAGCAGTTCACGTTTTCTTTGAGCTCCTCGCTGGTCTTAACAGTCTTTCCGTTTACCGCTGTAATAATATCATATTTCAGAATACCTGCAGCCTCGGCTCCGCCACCCTTAGAGACCTCATTGATGAATACTCCCTCGGGATAACCATAGAGCTCTACATAGCTGTCCGGTACCGTAATGATGCTGACTCCCAGGTATCCCTGCTCTGCCTCTGTGACCACTTCCTTAGTCATCAGGTCTTCCAAAATCGGCAATGCTACCGAAATCGGAATAGCGAAGCACATACCCTCTACAGAGGTATCCGAATACTTGGCACAGTTGATGCCGATAACCTCGCCGTTTATGTTGAAAAGAGGGCCGCCGGAATTACCGCCATTTATGGCAGCATCTGTCTGAAGAAGCTTCTTGCTGTGGCCGTCCACAGTCACCTCACGGTCTTTGGCTGAGAGATAGCCCACCGTCACGGACTGGCCGTATCCCAGAGCATTACCTATAGCCACCACCATCTGTCCTACCTGAGTCTCGTCGGATGACCCCAGACTGGCTACGGAAATAGCCCCCATGGTCTTACGGTCTATCTTGTCCAGAGGGACGGACACCACTGCCAAGTCATAATTTACATCGGTCGCACGTACTGTCGCGTCCACTTCAACACCGTCTGCAAAGGTAATCTTCATGGACTTCGCTCCCTCTACCACGTGGTTATTGGTAGCAATCAGAAGATCCGTATCGTTGGAGCCTACTATAAAGCCTGTACCGCTGGCTGTGCTTTCCTTTTTCTGACCGAACACATTCTGGGTCACAAACGTGCAGTTAATACATACTGTACAGCTCATATTATTCTTAACTACATCTACTACCACATTGTACTTGTCTTCTCCCATTCCTGTGGTATTGGTAGCGGAAATCACCAGACCCGCCGCGCTGTTTTCGGGCAAAATAGATGTATTGTCCCCGGTCCCGCATATAGCCTTCTGCGGAAACATAAAATCAGCAATTCCCGAAGCCTTTAATCCCCTCATACTTATGAAAAAAGTACCCGCTGCCACCACGCCGAAGCAGACAGCTAAGCCTACTGTCTTCATAAAAGTACCGAAGCCACTCTTTTTAGGCTCTTCAGGAATACTCTGGGTATTATAATAGGTGTTATAATCATAGCTATTGTAACGACTGCTGTAGCTCTCCCTCTCAGGTGCAGGCGACTGCTCTGCATAGGTCTCTTTGTCAGTTACGTATGTATATGTCTCTTCCTGATTCACACTACTGTTTTCGTCCATTAAATTCTTATTTTCGTCTTCCATATATTCCCTTTCATGAAAAAGCGTTATCTTCAGTTTTCATTGAATTAACCATATTTTAACGGCCGTTTGTGATAGATTTGTGATAAAATTCGGAATAAAAAAAGTTTTGAGCTTATGCTCTCTTTAAAAAAGAACACAGTCCAAAACTTTTTATATTTTATTTCTCTGTTATTACTACCTTAGCGTGCAATTCAGTAAGCACCTTTATTCCCAACATGGGCTCAAACATAACAGGAATATTTTCGTATTCTCCGGCTTCTTCGATTCCCGAAAAATCTATATATGGTCCCAGTATTTCAGCGGTTAATGATTCCAGCGCATCTCTCTTTCCCTGGACCTTGATCATTCTGGTATCCATGGATATAATCTGCGCCTCGAGGCCTTCAGGCAGATTTCTGAATTTAATTTCTGTAGCCGGCAGGAGCTTTTGCTCAGTCTGCTGCTTTTCTATATCAACCTTCACAGCCACAGTACCGTCATCCACGGAAATAATACTTACCAGCTCCCTGTCGATCAGATCTATGACATTCAGATTGGCCTCCACAGTGGTGGTAGCTCCTTCCACATTTATCTCTTTGTAAATCACTGCCGGCAGCTTGTCCAAATCCTCCTGACGACCTGCTACCGTTACCCTGGCGGGCTGTACGGAAACGCCGGTAATCTCATAGTCTTCATGTGGTTCACCCTGCAGTTTTACGTCTACAGCGAGTTCTCTGGTTCTGTAAACAAGAGTGCGGACATTGATGCTGTCGGTAGAAATAACGATTTTATCGGCGGATACCGTATCATTGTTGCCGTCGATTGCCACTGCAGTTACCATAGATGCAAATTCATCATATCTGTCTGTAGCATTGATGGTTACAATGACGTCAGTGATTTTACTGAGCTGAGTCTTGGAGCCGGATACCGTGACCACGTTGGGGCTGGCTACATTCGATGCCACCACATAGCCTGTACGCGGATCTCCCACCGTCACCACCTTCACCCTGAATTCCTTGGTCTGGAAATCATCCAGTGACAGCTTTACAAACTGATTCTGACCTCTTACTATCTCTACATCTCTGTCATCATGATTGTCTACCGATACCTCAATAGGCACAGTATTGGCAATGGAGATTTTTTCAAAATCTGCTATTGCTACGATATCATCTCTTGTCAGCTTGTCACAAATAGACTTTCTGGCCTGCACCACTACGTTTATGGACTCACCGTCAAGAATTTCAGGTATCTTACCACTGTCCAAAATCACCTGCTTATTCAGGATCGTCACCGGAACATCCTTTATCGTAACTACCGTCATGGGGTCCTCTGTATTGATTACAGCCATCCACATAAGCATTGCTACAAACAGTGATAATAATTTCAGTAAAAAATTATGTTTAAGCTTTTCCAGGAGTTTTTTAGCGAATTTCATGCCTTCACCTCCTGTTTTTTATGATTATTGTTATTGTTCTTCTTATTTTTGCGGTCGTTTACCTTGCCACCGATTTTTTCACGCTTGTTCTTCGACTCGTTTTCAGGCTTTGGAACCAGACCGAGAAGGATGGAACGAAGCTCGTCTCCGTTGACACCTCGACGCAGAACACCGTTTCTGGCTACCGACACCTTGCCGGTCTCTTCGGAAACAATGATAATTACAGCATCTGTCACTTCACTGACACCCAGACCTGCTCTGTGGCGGGTACCCAGTTCCTTTGAGATATTCTTCATATCTGACAAAGGCAGATAGCAGGTAGCAGAAGTAATACGATTGCCGCGAATAATTACCGCGCCGTCGTGAAGAGGTGTATTATGCTCAAAAATATTGATAAGAAGCCCTGCTGACACCAGGCCGTCAACGGTAATACCCGTGCTTTCAAATTCGCCCAGAGGGATATTTTGCTCGATAACTATAAGGGCTCCGGTTTTAACCGATCCCATCTTGAAGCTCGCCTCCACCAGTTCCTTGACAGTACCCTCGGAAAAGTCATTGGCATTGGCCTTGGAATCGGTAAAAAGTCCCAAATTCAGGAACTTACGTCCTCCCAGGCTCTCCAGTACTCTTCTAAGCTCCGGCTGAAAGAGAATAATCAGCGCTGTGATACCTACACCTATGGTGTTTCTGAATATCCAGAGAATTACATCCAGCTGCAAAAATGAGGCAACCGCCCAGAAAAGTACCAGTACAATAAGTCCCTTAACGATGACCCAGGCTCTTGTGTTTTTAATCCACTTTACTACATAGTATATGAGTAAAGCGACTATGATAATTTCCACAAAGTCCAGTACACCCATCCGGGGGAAATGCAACCAGGCTGTTAATTTTTCAATTGAGGCCAATACATCACCAAACATAAGCTTTTCTACTTATCCTCTCACGCCTTATAAGAATACTATTTCTCGATTTTTCTTACGATTTTTTCCGCTTCGTCCTCAATTGCATCAGACTCCGCTTCTTCTCCCAAAAGCTCGTAGTCCTCTTCATCTGCGGAATCATAGTTCAAATTTAAGGCAGTTTTATCTTCATTTTCTTCCAGATCTTCGCCGTTCATAATCCTTGAAACAGCATCGGAAATAGACTGACTTTCCTCTCTCTGAATAGCTTCCTGCTCTTTTCTTTCCTTGATGGACAGGAATTTCACGAAGTGATCCGGAAGCTCTGCGTCGATCTTCGGTACAGCCTTGACATAGTAATAGTAGTCGTCATCCTGGAACTGCATGGTCTGTGCCTTGGTATAGTGAAGTAGGAGAATGAAGAACTGCACCACATACATAATCAAAGTGGAAAGAATGGTTCCCCATACTATTTTTCCCATATCAGCTATCATATTAAGCTTCAGAACACAGATAAAATAGCAGCTCAGCATGGTCAGACACCCTGTCAGAATATCCAGTTCCATTACAAACTCGTACTTAAGCTTTTTAAAGAGCCACATCACGATAATAACCACTGCAAAAGTACCGATAGTGTAAGCCATCTGCTTGTTGGACATAATGCCGTCCAGCACCTTTACATAAGTTGCCAGGGCATCATCCGCCGTAGAAATGGTGGTCTCTGCAGCCACGCCGTTAATTACCCCCAGAACGTAGTAAAGAATGACGCCTACCGCTGCCGGGAAAATAGCCATCGGCCCTGCCGTAAGTCCCATAAACATGGGGATAAAATAGTGGAGGTTCACCCTCATAAGGAGAGGTATAGCCACCAGGGCGTAAGCGCATTTTCCGGAAAAACGTGCTGCAAAGCAGTAGAGGATTATCATGATTACCAGAAGAAGTACCGCCAAAAGAGGTGACGCCACGTAAATCTCGTACACCGCAATAAGCATGCAAAGCAGGGTGGTAATTATAACGGGGAGAATAGCACCAATCAGGCCAAAGCCTACCTTTACTATGGCCTTGTCCAGTTTTTCGGCATAATTCAATGCCCCGATCAGTTCACTGTAAGCCAGAAAGGAAATAAGGAATTTGAAAAGGAATTCAAATGCCTTCTGGTATTTTTGATAAATCTCCCTGACTATTTTTCTAAAAACAAGAATATTGGTGAAAATCATCTTTTCTCCTCCTCATAAAAGCTTCTCATACGTCGAAGCATCTTGAAATACTTCGCCAGTTTATTTCGAGAGGCATTGTAATGAAGCAGGCAATAGATAATTGTGCCACCTATATAAACCGTCAGAATAACAACATAATATCCCAAAGCCGTCATGGCCATACCCACATAATCCAGGTTGACCGCCTCTTTTATCAGGTAGTCCAGCTGGGATGCCAGGTACATAGCCACCACCAGCAGGTACCCTACTGTGACGGACACGAAGGTCTTGAGCAGCTGAAGACGTATATAATCCGACCGGAAATACTTGGCCAGCTTTACGTCTTCCCGCCCCTCATTCTCTTCGTACATATTGATTTGTGCCATCAATCTGACTTTTCGATTATTAACCATTATTTTTCCCTTTTAAGGTAATATATTTGCTTAAGTGCAAGCTACACTTACATGCTCTCCAGCAGGGACTTAACCTCTGCAGCCAAAGCCTTGGACTTGGCATCGGCATCTGCGAGATTGGTTCCCTTTACACCGAAGTAGAGCTTGATCTTTGGCTCTGTACCTGAAGGACGTACGCAAAGATAAGAATTATTTTCCAGCTCATAGTAGAGAACATTGGAGCTTGGAAGGCCTGTAGAGCCTGTAACCACGCCGCTTGGAAGCTCTGTTCTGGTATCTGCCTTATAGTCGCTTACTGCCAGAGTCTTGAGGCCGCAGATCTCCTTGATAGGATTCTTTCTCAGAGTCTCCATAATCTCAGCGATCTTGGCCAGACCGGAAATACCCTTCATGGTAACTGATACGATATCATCCTTGTAGTAGCCGTAACGCTCGTAGAGCTCCAGCATAGCATCCCAAAGAGTCATATTCTTTGTCTTGTAGTAAGCTGCTGCCTCGCAAAGAGCCATTGTAGCCACAACAGCGTCTTTGTCACGGGCATGATCGCCGATAAGGCAGCCGTAGCTTTCCTCGAAGCCGAACAGGTATGTACCCTGGCCCTTTTCCTCGAATTCTCTCATCACACCACCGATAAACTTGAAGCCTGTGAGTACTTCGATGAAGTTTACCTTGTAGTATGCTGCGATAGCCTTTGCCATATCTGTGGAAACGATAGTGGTGATAAGAGCGCCATCCTCAGGGAGCTTACCGCCATTCTTTTCTCTCATGGACATAATCTCATAATCAGCCAGGAGACAGCCGGACATATTACCGGTAAGAGCGATGTACTCGCCGGACTTGGTATCCTTTACATATACGCCCAATCTGTCTGCATCAGGGTCATTGGCCAGAACTAAATCTGCATCCACTTCATGAGCCAGCTTAAGGCCCAGAGTAAAGGTCTCCTTTGCCTCAGGGTTAGGATAATCAACTGTAGGGAAATTACCGTCAGGAAGCTCCTGCTCAGGTACTACATATACGTTCTCGAAGCCGATTTCCTTTAATACGCGGCGAACAGGAACATTACCTGTACCGTGAAGTGGTGTGTAAACAATCTTAAGATCTTTGGCACAAGCCTTGATAGCTTCAGGACGAAGAACCAGCTTCTGCAGAATCTCAGAATAGCTGTCATCCAGATCAGGACCGATTACCTCGTAGAGGCCTGCAGCGATAGCAGCATCCTTGTCCATGGTAAGAACCTTGGCATAGTCTGTAGTATTGGCTACTTCCTTTAAGATCTCAACATCGTGAGGAGGCACGATCTGAGCGCCATCCTCCCAGTAAACCTTGTAGCCGTTGTATTCAGGCGGATTGTGGGAAGCTGTGATATTGATACCCGCGATAGCCTTGAAGTAACGAACTGCATAGGAAAGCATCGGTGTAGGATGAAGTGTGGAAAAAACATATGCCTTGATACCGTTGGCAGCCAGACAAAGTGCAGCTTCATCAGCAAATTCAGGAGACATTCTTCTGGAATCGTAGGAAATAGCTACGCCCTTCTTCTGTCCGCCCATGCGGATAATATAATTGGCAAGGCCCTGTGTAGCCTTACGTACTGTATATACATTCATACGATTGGTACCGGCTCCGATAATACCGCGAAGACCGCCTGTACCAAACTCAAGGTCACGATAGAAGCGCTCCTTGATCTCATTGTCATTGTCAGCAATTGCCTTAAGCTCTGCCTTGGTTGCATCGTCGAAGTATGGATTGTTCAGCCACTCTTCATAGTTCTTCATGTAATCTTCTGACATATGTAATTCTCCTTTATAATCAGTGCATTGCACTTTTTTCACATTTTAAATATCTGCAGGTGTCGGTGTCGGTACCTCAGGCATTCCTGTAGGAGGCAGCGCTGTAACTGCAGGTTCCGATGTCACTACGGCTTCAGGCATAGAAGTCTGAGTAGCTTCTGCCGTAGGTGTTATTTCCGGCGTAGGTGACGGCTCCAATGTAGGTGTCGGCTCCGGTGTAGGTGTCGGCTCCGGTGTCGGTGTCGGCTGCAGCTTCAGATAGAATTGGAAGCTGTGCGTAGGTGCATCGATGGTAATCGTCTGAGCCTGAGTCACATACCCGGGGGCCACTATCTCTACCTTAACCTTCCCGTATTCCAGTTCCACGGGGGATTTGTAATCCGTTCTTTTACCGTCTATGTAAAGAATAGCGCCTACCGGTGTGATATCAAAGGTAACCTTACTTGTTTCTACCGGCCCCTGCCCGTATTCATAGACGTCAAAAACCGCTGTTTTATCACGGTCCACCCTGACTACTTCCGTCCCCTTGTATTTGCCCTTGCTGACAGTAACTATGTATTCGCCCTCCTGCACTGTATAGGAGGCCTTTTCATCGATAGTATAGGAATATGCGGGGCCGATATCAATGGTCCCACCCACAAAGTCCTTGAAATTGGACAATACCAGTTCTCCGTGGCCTGTGGTGACTATAATTTCATATATGTCCGTTCCTTTTCCTCTTATGGTAAAACGATCCAGCTTTGTCACAAGGTCTGTAAATTCTATTCGCTTGTCGTTACTTAATATGCAAAGCTTTTCACTGAATCTGTAATTGGCATTCTTAAAGGTAATAGTATTTTTCTCACGGTCAATTGCCGTAATTTCAACCCTGTTTACGGTCCAGACATCCGGATCATGTGAAGCGGATTTTATAGCCGTCCCGTCTCCATTCATGGTGAATTTTATGAGATCTCCATAATTCAAGGTAGCTGCGGTGGTCAGTGCATCATACGCATTGTAAAAAACTGAAGCGCCTGTATAGCAGAGAACTCTTTTCTCTTCAGCCTGAACATCATACACCGTAACCGTCTTCTGCTCAGTGTCCACCGAATAAACCACTCCGAAAATCGCAATAGGCTCCGGTGTAGCTGTGGGAGTCAATGTAGCGGAGGGCTTGGGTACTGACGTAGGTGCAGCACCGGGCTTTCCCGTCCCTCTCACAATCAGCCCTATCAAAGCAATTACGATTATAAGGGCACCTGCCAGCAAAAAACCGACCACATTCTTCTGCTCCGAAGAAATAGGGCGCTTACGATACTCCTGATCTCTGCCCAGCTTTTCCTTCTGCCGTTCAGTCCCATATACACGGGCTTCCTCGTAGAGAGAACTATTCCTTTTCCTGTTTTTGTTCTCCAAAAGCTGTTATCCTCTCTTCGCCAAATTTAGCAAGGTCTCCCTGTTATTGACCTCCGGATTATCTATAACCGCTGATAAAAGCCTATCCAGCACCTCTCCGATACCGGGGCCCTTCTCAAAACCATTTGCCAGAAGATCCTGCCCGTTTATGGCCAGATCCTTTATCTGCACGCAGTCGTGTCTCTTAACCGCCTCTTCGTAGATAGGCTTTATGCTTTCCACGTAGTGAATATCACACTCAAAAGGAAATACAGAATTCTCCAGGAGACTGGCCTGTACCGAAAGCAGCAGAGGGAAAATATCCACTCCCACCTCTCTCATAAGGCGTCTAACAGCCACGGAAGTAGCGGAAGCCGCCAGTACTCTGTGTTTTTCAACAAGCTTTCCTACCGCATCCCTGGTGTCATTATCGAATTTCAGCCTGGTCATGACATGTCTGGCCAGGTCCTTGGCTACAGACTCACTGTATTCGCCCTGAAGGCTGTCGGTATATGCGGACAAAAGAATAGCCCATTTGATTTTAAGCCTGGTCTTTTCTTCCGAGTCAGCGTAATTTGCGTTGTTTTTAATGGCCGAAAGCACCTTCTCAGCCCTGTCGGCGCCGTCCTCTTCTATAGTATCAAATTCCGGTAAAACCACCCCGGTAATCCCTTTGAGATAAGCCTCATGAAGGGAGCCGGGATGCCCGGAAATAAGCAATTTACAAAGTTCTACCCTGATTCTTTCAGCGCTGACCCTGGACAAGTTCTGTGCTTTATGCCCCGCTGCCTCTGCTGTGGCAGGATCAATTACAAAATCCAGCTGAGCCGCAAATCTATAAGCCCGAAGGATTCTGAGGGCATCTTCCTTGAAGCGCTCCTCAGGGTCTCCCACTGCACGAATCACCCTTTTCTCCAGATCATCTGTGCCTCCGTAGAGATCCACTATGCCGTCACGGCCATTGGTAGCCATGGCATTGATGGTAAAATCTCTCCTGGCCAGATCCTCTGACAAATTCGGAGTGAACTGCACCTCCTTGGGATGCCGGCAATCCTCATATTCTCCGTCCACCCGATAAGTCGTGACTTCATAGCCCTCGCCCTCTATCATCACCGTTACGGTACCATGCTGGATGCCTGTATCGATGGTATGGGAAAAAAGAGCTTTTACCTGCATGGGTGTGGCAGATGTAGTGATATCCCAGTCTCCCGGTGTGCGGGAAAGCAGGGAGTCACGTACACAGCCTCCTACCGCATAGGCTTCGAAGCCCGCTCTCTCCAGAGCCCGGATTATTTGATTTACTGATTTGGGTAGTGTTATGTTCATTTACTCTATCGCAGGAAGTGTCCTTCCACGTAACAATTAATATGCCTTGCCCCAGTAAACAAGCTTCTTTGCAGGCTTTCCGCAGCATACGCAGGTCTCTGCGATACGCCCCTGATCGTTGAAAGGCATACAACGGGATGTTACCGCAAGCTCTGCCTTGATCTGATCTTCACAAGCCTGATCCTCGCACCACATAGCACGGATGAAGCCCGGCTTATTGGCTGCAATATCCTTTAATTCATCGTAATTATGAGCATCGTAAATATGGGAATCGCGATGTGCCTTGGCACGCTCAAACATATCCTTCTGGATAGTTTCAAGCAGCTCGGAAACCTTGCTCTCCAGCTGGTCCAGAGGGCACTCAATCTTTTCTCTGGTATCACGACGAACCAGTACGCACTTGCCGGCCTCGATATCCTTAGGTCCGATTTCAACACGAACAGGGATACCTCTCATCTCGCACTCGGCGAACTTCCAGCCCGGAGACTTATCGGAAGAATCCAGCTTGGTACGGGCAACCTTGCCTAAACGGTCGCAAAGAGCCTGTGCTGTCTCCATAACGCCTTCCTTTTTCTGCATAATAGGAACAATCATCAC